>JAJZTO010000004.1 GCA_021848865.1 Myxococcales bacterium | reverse complement strand
CCGCAGCGCTGCAGCCAGGCTAGCCCCATCACCGGGACCAGGTTGCCGACGTGGAGCGAGTCGGCGGTGGGGTCGAAGCCCACGTAGCCGGTGATGGGCCCCTGCGCCAGCCGCTCCTTCAGGCCGGGCGTGGCGTCGTGGATGAGGCCGCGGGGGCCGAGCTCGTCGATCAGCGTGGACATGGGCCGCCTACTCTAGGAGCGCGCCGCGGACCGGGCAAGCGGCGCGGGCGCGGCGGCCGCGCCCCCGGGCGCCGGGCGGCGGCGGCTCAGCCGCGGAAGCCGGTCCCGACCACGTACACCTCGTACGAGGCCTCACGGGTGGCCTCGGGCCGGGCCACGTGCACCTTGTCGAAGCGCGCCGCCACCTCGCGCTTGAACGCCGGGAAGTCGCCGCCCATGAAGACCTTGGTGACGAAGGCGCCGCCGAGCCGCAGGGTCTCGCCCGCCACCCGCAGCGCCATCCGGCACAGCTCCAGCGAGCGCGCCTCGTCGGTCACCTTGATGCCGATGGTCTTGGGCGCCATGTCGCTGGTGACGAGATCGAAGCGGCCGGGGTGCAGCGCGGCGATCCGGTCCAGGGCGTCGGCGCCGAGGAGGTCCACCACCGCCGTCCTCACCCAGGGCTTGCCCAGGTTGCGCACCGGCTCGAGGTCCACGCCCACCGCCACGCCCTTCTCGCCCACCAGGTCGGCCAGCACCTGCAGGAACCCGCCGGGCGCGGCCCCCAGGTCGAGGACCGCCTGCCCCTTCGACACCAGCCGGTGGCGGCGCACGATCTCGTCGATCTTGAAGGCCGACCGCGCCCGCAGCCCGGCCTTCTTGGCCTTGCGGTAGTAGAAGTCCTTCGGGTCGTAGGGCTTGGCCATCGTCGAGGGCGGGTGCGGCGGGCCGGAGTCGGGCGACCGCGGGAATTGCCGGCGCGATCCCCGGGCACTATCCTCGCGGTGGGGCCCTCGCGTCCAGCGGCATGTTCTCCTGGAAATCCTTCCTCGTCGCGCTTCCCGTGGCCCTCGCGGGGGCCTGGGGCGTCGTGGACGGCGGCGAGCGGGTGGCCGCGGCGCGGGCCGAGATGGCGCGGGAGGCGGCGGCCGGCCGGGCCGAGGGCGAGTCCTTCCTGAAGACGCTGGAGGGGGCCCACGCCGACCGGCAGATCGAGGCCTTCGACCGGCGCCGCGCCCTGGCGCTCGACCTGGCGCGGGCGCGGCGCGACCAGCTCCTCGGCCTGCTCGGCCTGGTGGCGGCGGGGCTGCTCGGCGCCGGGGTCTCGGTGGTGCGGCGGATCGCCCGCGAGGTGGCCGAGGCGCGCGGCCGGGCCCCTCGCGACGGTGGCCATTCGCCTTGACGGGACCGTTCCGGCCCCGGTAAATCAGGGCCCTCACCGAGCCCGCCGGCGCCGGGCAACAGGAGAACAGGACCGATGGCCACCACGATTACCGAGGAATGCATCAACTGCGGTGCCTGCGAGCCCGAGTGCCCCAACGGCGCCATCAGCCAGGGCGAGGACATCTACGTCATCGACCCGAAGCTCTGCACCGAGTGCGTCGGGTTCCACGACGAGGAGGCCTGCGCCGCGGTCTGCCCGGTCGACTGCTGCGTGCCCGACCCGAACAACACCGAGTCCGAGGCGCAGAACTACGGGAAGCTCGGGACCATCCACCCCGACAAGACCTTCCCGCCCCTGGCCGAGCTGCCGGCCAACCTCTCGCGCTACCGCAAGAGCTAGGGCCTCCCGTCCCCGGCGGGACGCGAGCACCGGAACCCCGCGCGCCGCGAGGTGCGCGGGGTTCTCGTTCGTTAAGAGACGGGTATGGGAACGTTGACCGGCGGGCAGCTGGTGGCGCGGATGCTCCGGCAGGAGGGGGTGACCACCGCCTTCACCCTCTCCGGGCTGCACGTGGCCCCCATCTACGCGGGGTGCGTGGAGGAGGGCATCCGGCTGGTGGACACGCGCCACGAGCAGGCGGCGGCCCACGCCGCCGACGCCTGGGCGCGGCTCACCCGCGGCGTGGGGGTGGCCATCGTCACCGCCGGCCCGGGCGTCACCGACGCCGTCACCGGGGTCGCCAACGCCTGGTCCGCCAACGTGCCGCTGCTGCTCCTGGGCGGGGCCGCGCCCACCTTCAACCAGGGGCGCGGCTCGCTGCAGGAGATGGCGCAGGTGCCGCTCTTCCAGGGCATCACCAAGTGGGCCGACCGCATCCCCGCGCCCGAGCTCGTCCCCTCCTTCCTCGCCAGGGCCTTCCGGGTGGCGCGCGCCGGCCGGCCCGGCCCGGTGTTCCTGGAGATCCCCTGGGACGTCCTCTCCAACGGCGCCGACGAGGGGCTGGCCGCCGCCCAGCGGCTCTACCGCACCGACGCCCGCTCGCCGGGCGACCCGCGCAAGCTGGAGGAGGCGCTGGCGCTGCTCCGGAAGGCGGAGCGGCCGGTGGTGCTGGCCGGCTCCTCCATCTGGTGGGACGACGCCGCCGCGGCGCTGGACCGGCTGGCCCGCAAGACCGGCCTGCCCGTCTACCTGAACGGCATGGGGCGCGGCTGCCTGCCCGAGGACCACCCCTCCTTCCTGCAGCTCTCGCGCAAGGAGGCGCTGGGCCAGGCCGACCTGGTGCTGGTGGTGGGCACGCCGCTCGACTTCCGCGTCGGCTACGGCGCCGAGCCCACCATCCCCGCCGCCGCCCGGGTGGTGCAGGTGGACCTGGACGCCGCCGAGATCGGCCACAACCGGCCCATCGACGTCGGCGTGGTGGGCGACTCGCGCAGCGTGCTCGAGCAGCTCGAGGCGGGCGCCCGGCGCTCCGGCGCCGAGGCCTGGCTCGGCCGGCTGCGCGCCGTGGAGGCGGAGCGGCGCGAGCGGCAGGCGGCCTTCGAGCGCAGCGACCAGCGCCCCATCCACCACTTCCGGCTGGCCCGGGCCATCGACCGCGTCGCCGGGAGGCAGGACGTCACCTACGTCGCCGACGGCGGCAACGTGGTGGCGGTGGCCGCCAAGGTGCTGCGGGTCCCCGGGCCGGGCCGCTGGCTCGACCCCGGGCCGCTGGGCTGCCTGGGGGTGGGCGCGCCCTTCGCCATCGCCGCCAAGCTGCACGCCCCGGAGCGGCCGGTCTGCGTCATCCAGGGCGACGGCTCCTTCGGCCTGAACGGCATGGACTTCGAGACCGCGGTGCGCTTCAAGCTCCCGATGGTGGTGGTGGTGGGCAACGACGCCGCCTGGGGCCAGATCCTCATCCCCCAGCGCGCCATGCACGGCGCGGCGGTGGCGACGAAGCTCGCCCCCACCCGCTACGACCGCATCGTCGAGGCCATGGGCGGGCGCGGCGAGCACGTCGAGGACCCCGCCGACCTGGAGCCGGCGCTGGAGCGGGCCTTCGCCTCCGGGACGGTCTACTGCCTGGACGTGGCCATCGACCCCGAGGCCGCGGCGGCCTCCGGCGCGGCCGGCTACGCGGTATAAGGATCGCTCCCCGCCTCCGGAGACCCGCATGAACCCCTCCCGCCTGAAGCTCCGCCGCGACGACGCCGTGCTGCTGGTGATCGACATCCAGGAGCGGCTCACGCCGGTGATGTGGAACTTCGCCCCGGTGGAGAAGTACGCGCGGGCGGCGATCCAGGCGGCGCGCGAGCTGGGCGTCCCGGTGATCTGCACCGAGCAGTACCCCAAGGGGCTCGGCGCCACCCTGCCCTCCATCCGCGAGCTGCTGCCCTCGCCGCCGCTCGTGAAGATGCACTTCTCCTGCGGCGCCGACGAGGCGACGGCGAAGGCGCTCGCCGCCACCGGCCGCCGGCAGGTGCTGGTGGTGGGGATCGAGAGCCACGTCTGCGTCTACCAGACCGCCCGCGACCTGCTCGCCGCCGGCTACGACGTCTTCGTCTGCGCCGACGCGGTGACCAGCCGCCTCGAGGAGCACCGGCGCGTCGCGCTCGAGCTGCTGCGCGACGCCGGCGCCTTCATCACCAGCGCCGAGAGCTCCATCTTCGACCTGCTCCACGTGGCCGGGACGCCCGAGTTCAAGAAGGTCTCGGCCTTCGTGAAGTAGGGTGGGGGCTCGCCCCCCGCCGGCCGCACCGGCTGGTTGACCCTGTCCCTTCGCGGTGTTACCTATCCCCTCCCCGCAGTTCCCGGGGCGTAGCGCAGCCTGGTAGCGCACTTGCTTGGGGTGCAAGTGGTCGCTGGTTCAAATCCAGTCGCCCCGACCATGCGAGGCCCGCGGTCTCACGGAGGAATCCGGGAGGCCGCGGGCCTCACCTCACAAGGACCGAGATGAGCGAGAAGGAAGCAGGCATCGAGGTGGCGGGCAAGGTGGAGGAGGCGAGCGGCGGCATGTACCGCGTCAAGGTGGACCAGGGGCCCACGGTCCTCGCCTACGCCTCCGGGAAGATGAAGCGGTTCCACATCCGCATCATCACCGGCGACCGGGTGAAGGTGGAGCTGTCTCCGTACGACCTGTCCCGCGGCCGCATCACCTATCGCGACAAGTAGGCCGGCGGCTGGCGCGCCCGGTCCCGCGCCGGCCCAGGCCACCCTCCCGGAGGATGGTGCCAGGGCGCGAGGCCTCGAGCCCCTCGCGGCGGCCGGGCCCGCTCAAGGGCCGGCCGGCCGCATGATCCGCAGGACGGGCCGTCCGCGGGATCCTCTCGCCAGCGGGAAGAAGACCCGGTGGGTCGAGGGGTCCACCGCGGCCGAACGGGCGCCGGCGGCGACCAGGCCGGCCCCGGCCCACCCTCACCGTGGCGATCCCCGGCGTGGCGAGCCCGACGCGGGCCCGCGCCGCGTTCCCCTCGCACGCCACCAGCGCGCTCCGGCCGTCGGGGTGCAGGCGGAGGCCGTGCGCCCCCCGGCACCCGGGCAGGTCGATGCGCGTCACCACGCGGGCGGCGACCGGATCCACGGAGACCAGCTGATCGGGCGGAGTGGCGTTCACCACCGTCACCCGGAACCGGCCGCGCCCCGCGTCGTGGACGACGTTCCCGGTCACGACGCCCAGCGGGACCTGCCTGCGCCGGCCGCTCCCGGCGCCGGCGATGAGCGAGACGGCCCCGTCCCGCTGGTCGGAGACGCCGACCACCCGGTGGACCGGGTCCCACCCCACGCCGTCGGGCGCGTTGCCGGCCGGCACGAGGGGGAAGGGCTTCGCCGGCGCCGCCGCGGCCGGCCCGCCGCGGGCGGTCCCGAGCAGGGCGGCCACGACGATCAGGGGCCGCGGGACCTTCCTCGCCCAGGTGAGGACCGCCCGGGTGACGAGGCCGACGGCCAGGGTCGGGCGATCGAGGATGGCGCGGCGTGCCCGGACGCAGGCCGCGCCCGCGACGGCCACGGTCCTCGCGAAGGCTTCGCGTCCTTGAGATCGACGTCGTGGACGATCTCGGCGAGGCTCCGCAGGCCCGGGGCGTCGAGCCCGAAGCGCTGGATCAGCACCTCGAAGGTGCAGCGATCCCCCTCGTGCGTGAACTCCGCCTCGAACATGTCGAAGCGCAGCTCGCGCGGCTGGGGCCGGTAGCCCTTGGCCGGCACGAACTTGAAGCGCGCCGCGGGGTCGATGAACCTGCGGATGAGCCAGGAGCTGGCCATCCGGTCCACCTTGATCCCCGCGCGCGTGACCCAGGTGCGTCCCCGGGCGGCCTCGACGGGCATGGTGGGCTTCGTGGAATCGCCCGCTCCGGCGTCGGGCTTCATTCGGCGTGATTCAGGAGAACTGGAAGGCGCCCTCCACCCGGGACGGGGCGCGTGCCGGACCGCCTGGCGGTCGCGGCGGACCCGGTGGGGGCTCCGCGCCGCCGGAAAACGCGCTCGACGGCGAGGGAAGTGCCGGGGACCGCCGCAAGCCAAGGTCGCGCCGCGGGGGGGTGGCGCGACGACCCACTGCGGTCCCCGACCGAACGGATGGTGACAGGACTCCCGTGACCGGAATGCAACAATCCGGTGACATCCACCCCCTCCTTGGAGGGAGGCGACGATGTGCGCCCGCGGGACCGGGCTCGCCCGCGCCGGGCGACGCGACGGCCGGCGCCGCGGCCGCCGGCGCGACCCCGCCCCTTGACCGCGCTCCTCCCGGCCGGGTAACACGTACTTCGCCGTCGTGTTACCGGCGCCGTCTCCCCGTCCCGGAGGCCCGATGCGGTTCCGCTGGCCCGCCGCCGCCCTGGCGCTGCTCCTCGCCGCGCCCGCCCCGGCCCACGAGGTGCTCCACGAGGTCCAGCGCGGCCGGGCGGTGGCGGTGCGGGCCTACGAGTCCGACGGCGAGGCGCTGGCTGGCGCCGCCTACCGGGTCTTCTCGCCGGCCGACCCGGGGGTTCCCTTCCTGGAGGGCCGGACCGACCGCAGCGGCTGGCTGGCCTTCGTCCCGGACGCGCCGGGCCCCTGGCGCGTCCAGGTCGTCGGCGCCGACGGCCACGGCCTGGATCTGGTGGTGGACGGCACGGCGCCGGCCGCGACGGGAACGGCGGACTCCGGGCCCTCGGGCGCCGCCTTCGTCCTCCGCCCCCTCGCCGGCCTCCTCGCCGTCGGCGCGGTCTTCGGCGCGCTCTTCGCCTACCACCGGCGCAAGGGGGGCGCGGCCTGACCCGCCCCTGGCCATGCACGTCCCCGACGGCTTCCTCTCGCCCCCGATCACCCTGCCCGCCTACGCGGTCGCGGCGCCGCTCTGGGCCTGGGCGGCCCGCCGCCACTTCGGGCGCTCGGCGGCGGAGTCGCTGCCGGTCGTCGGCTCGCTCACGGCGCTGGCCTTCGTGGTCCAGACCATCATGATCCCGGTGCCGGGCGGGACCTCGACGCACCTGGTGGGCGTGGTGCTGCTCGCGCTGCTCCACGGCCCGCTGGCGGCCTTCGCGGCCGAGTCGCTGGTGCTGCTCGTCCAGGCCCTCTTCTACGGGGCCGGCGGCGTCACCGTGCTCGGCGTGAACGCGCTCGCCATGGGGCTGGCCGGCCCGGTGGTGGGCTGGCTGGCCTGGAAGGCCCTCCGCCCCCTCTCCGCGAGGGGCGCGGCCTTCGCCGCCGGATGGGCCTCGATGCAGGCGGCGACCCTCCTGGTCTTCGGCGCGCTCGCGCTGCAGCACCGGCTCGACCCCTCCTACTTCCCGCTCCCGCCGGCGGTGACCTTCACCGCCATGATGGTGCCGAGCCTGGCGGTGACCGGCGTGGTGGAGGGGCTCTACACCGCCGTGGTGCTGTCCCTGGTCCGGAGGGCCGGGTTCCGTGGCGTCGAGGCCTGACCCGCGCGCGAGCCGCTGGCTCCTCGCCGCCTGGCTGGCGGCGGTCTTCGCGCTCTCGGCGGCGCGCGATCTCCGGGTGCTGGGCGGGGCCGGGCTCCTGGCCGCGCTCCTCTTCCGGCGCGGCCTGGCGCGCAACCTGGGGCGCGCCGCGCGCTCGGCCGTCGCCGCCACCGTGGCGCTCTCGCTGGTCTCGGCGCTCTTCCTGCGCTGGGCCGGCGGCGCCTGGCCGCCCGCCGGGCCCTTCGCGGCCCTGGCGCTGCGGGCCGGCCTCATCGGGTTCCTCACCTTCTCGGTCCTCGACCGGGTGGAGCTGCTCCGCGCCCTGGCCCCGCTCCCCGCGCTCTCGCGCCTCCTGGCGGTGACGCTGGCGCAGATCCACGCGCTCCGCCTGATCGCCACCGAGTCGCGCGACGGGCTGCGCAGCCGCCTGCCGCGCCGGCCGCGGGCGCGCGACGTCCTCGGGAGCGCCGGCGGGATCACCGCGACGCTCCTCGCCCTCTCGACCCGGAACGCCCGGGAGATCGGCGACGCCATGCGCTCGAGGGGGTTCTAGGTGACCTTCGCGCTCGAGGGCGTCGGCCTCGACCTGGGCGGCCGGCCGGTGCTCCGCGACCTGACCTTCTCCGTCGCGCCCGGCGAGCGCGTCGTGCTCCTCGGCGTGAACGGCACCGGGAAGACCACGCTCCTCAAGGCGCTCGACGGCCTGGTGTTCCCGAGCGCCGGCCGGATCGCCTACCACGGCGTCCCGCTCGAGGCCCCTCGCCTCGAGGAGCCGGCCTTCCGCCGCCGCTTCCGCGCCGAGGTGGGGCTCCTCTTCCAGAACGTCGACGCCATGCTCTTCAACCCGACGGTGGCCGACGAGATCGCCTTCGGCCCGCGGCAGCTCGGCCTCCCCGGCGTGGAGGAGCGGGTCGAGCGCTGGGCCGAGACGTTCGGCGTGACCCCGTTCCTGGATCGGCCGCCCTTCGAGCTCTCGGGCGGGGAGAAGAAGCGGGTGGCGCTGGCGGCCGTCCTGTCCGTCGAGCCGCGGGTGCTGCTGCTCGACGAGCCGACCGCCAGCCTCGACCCGGCCTCGGCGGCGCACCTGGTGGACCTCCTCGCCGGGCTCGCCGGCACCACCGTGGTGGTGTCGACGCAGAACCTCTCCGTCGCCGAGGAGCTGGGCCGCCGCGCGCTGCTGCTCGCGCCCGGCCGGCCGGGCCTGCTCCACGACGGGCCGTCGGACGCGCTGGTGGCCGACGAGCGCCTGCTGGTGGAGAGCGGCCTGGCCCACCGCCACGCCCACCGGCACGGCGCGGCCGCGCACGCCCACTACCACGTCCACGACGCCGAGTGACGGCCCCGGGGCCGGGCCGGCCCGCGGGTCACCGAGTTCCCGGAGGGTCCATGATCGAGCGCATCGGAGTCTCGCTGGAGGCCGACCTGCTGTCGCGGTTCGACCGGCTCATCGCGCAGAAGGGCTACGCCAGCCGCTCGGAGGCGATCCGCGATCTCCTCCGCGACGCCCTGGTGCAGCGGGAGTGGTCCGAGTCGAGAGGCGCCGAGGAGCGCGTCGCCGTGGCCACGCTGGTCTACGACCACGACTCCTCGAGCCTGGCCCGGAAGCTCGCCCACATCCAGCACCAGAACCACCGGGCGGTGGTCTCGGCGCTCCACGTCCACCTGGACGCGCACAACTGCCTCGAGGTGCTGGTGCTCCGCGGCCGCGGCCGGGAGGTGGTGCGGATGGGCGAGGGGCTCCTCTCCACCAAGGGCGTGAAGTACGGGAAGGTGGTGCCGGCGACCACCGGCCAGGGCCTGCGCTGATCCGGGCCTCCGGCCCGCGGGCGCCGGGAGGCCGGCCACGCCCTCCCCCGCGCGGCCCCCTTGACTTCCTTCGTTCGCCGCTTATATGCATCGTTCAGAAGATGAAAAAGAATTCATCAGCCGAACGCCCGGCCCGCCTGCGCGATCGCCTGCGCGAGGAGACCGCCGCGGCCATCCTGTCCGCGGCCGAGGAGAGCTTCGCCTCCGACGGGCTCCAGGCCCGGATGGAGTCGATCGCCGGCCGGGCCGGGGTGGCGGTGGGGACGGTCTACAACCACTTCCAGGACCGGGAGGCGCTGCTCGCCGAGCTGGTGCGCTCGCGGCGCGCCGTGCTGCTGCGGCGGCTCGACGCCGCCGTCGCCGAGGAGGGCCCGTTCGCCGAGCTGCTGCGGCGCTTCCTGCAGGCCCTGTTCGGCCACTGGACCGAGCACTGGCGCTTCATGGGCATCCTGGTCCAGGCGCAGCTGCTCGGGAAGCCGCCGCGCCCCGGCGGCGCCCCCCCGAGCATCCTCCAGGAGGTGAACGCCCGCGCCGGGCGCGTCGTCGCGCGCGGGCTGGCCGAGGGCGCGCTCCGCCCCGGCGAACGCGACCTCTACGCGGCCGTGCTGGTGGGCATGGCGCGCGGCGCCCTGCTCCACGACCTGGAGGCCAGCCGTCCCGCGCCGCTCGCCGAGCGCCTGGAGCAGGTGGTCGAGCTGTTCCTGCGCGGGTCCGGGAGCGCGCCGTGAGCACCGCCGCCCTCCCCCTGCCCGCCGCCCTCCCGGCCCGGCCGCGCACCAACAAGTGGCTGGTGACGGTGTCGGTCTCCTTCGGCACGCTCATGGGGGCGATCGACGCCTCCATCGTCAACGTGGCGCTGCCCCAGATCCGCGGGGCGGTGGGGGCCACCATCCAGGAGATCACCTGGATCACCACCGGCTTCGCCATGGCCACGGTGATCGTGATGCCGCTCACCGCCTTCTTCGGCCGGCTCTTCGGGCAGAAGCGGGTCTACCTCGCCAGCCTGGCCCTGTTCGTCGCCGGCTCGGCCCTCTGCGGCGTCGCCCAGACCCTGCCGCAGCTCGTGCTCTTCCGGGTGCTGCAGGGGTTCGGCGCCGGCGCGCTGCAGCCCACCGAGCAGGCCATCCTGCGCCAGACCTTCCCGCCCGAGGAGCAGGGCATGGCGATGGCGCTGTTCGCCATGGCGGTGATGCTCGGCCCGGCGCTCGGCCCCACCCTGGGGGGCTGGATCGTCGACAACTACCACTGGTCCTGGATCTTCTTCATCAACCTCCCGGTCGGCCTCCTCGGGATGCTGATGGTCACCCGCTTCGTCCACGAGCCGGACGACATCCGGGAGGCCAACCGGGCCGGAGCCGCGGCCGCCCGGAAGAACCTCGACTGGCTCGGGATCACCCTCCTCGCCGCGGGCCTGGCCTCGCTGCAGTTCGTGCTGGAGGAGGGGCAGCGCGACGACTGGTTCGACTCCGCGACCATCACCCTGCTGGCGGGCCTGGCGGTGGCCTCGCTCTTCCTCTTCGTCTGGCGCGAGCTCACCGCCCCGGTCCCGGCGGTGAACCTGCGCCTCTTCGCCGACCGGGTCTTCACCTCCGGCACCCTCATCGGCGCGGTGATGTTCTCGATGCTCATGGCCAGCATGTTCCTCCTGCCGGTCTTCATGCAGGAGATGCTCGGCTTCACCGCCACCCAGTCGGGCCTGGCGCTCATGCCCCGGGTGCTGGTGATGATGGTCGCGACCCCGTTCGTGGGGCGCATCTACAACCACGTCTCGCCCCGGCTGCTGGTGGGCATCGGCGTGGTGCTGGTGTCGCTCGGCTCCTTCAACCTGGGCCAGGTGACCCTGCACACCAGCTCGGCCGGCCTGGTCCGGGACATCCTGGTCCAGGGGCTCGGCTTCAGCTTCCTCTTCGTGCCGCTCACCACCGCGGCGCTCTCCAGCGTGCCGCGCACGCGCCTCGCCGACGCCACCGGCCTCAACTCGCTGCTGCGCCAGATCGGCGGCTCGGTGGGCGTCGCCGCCTTCGCCACCCTGCTGGAGCGGTACGGCGACCGCGCCCGCCACGCCGTCGCCGCCCACCTGGACGTGGTCCGGCCCGAGGTGGCGCAGCGGCTGGCCCAGCTCCAGGCCTTCTTCTCCTCCCGCGGCTACGACCCCGCCAGCGCCCGCGCCGCCTCGGTCCAGGCCCTGGCCGGGACCACCGCCCAGCAGTCGGCGGTGCTGGCCTTCGAGCAGGTCTTCCACCTGGCCGGGATCGTCTTCCTCTGCGTCCTCCCGCTGCTCCTCTTCCTCAAGGTGAACCGACGAGCCTCGGCGAAGTCCCACGTCGAGGTCGAGATGGGCTGACCATGACTCCTCCGAGCTCCCCCGCCGCCGTCGCCGTCTCCCCCGCCCCGGGCCCCGGGGCCCCGCCCGCGCCCGCCCCGGGCGCGGCGCCCGCGGCCCCGTCCCGGCGCCGGTGGATCTTCCCGGCGGTGGCCGTCCTGCTGGTGGCCGCCGCCGCCGGCCTCGGGCTCCGCGCCTACCTCAGCCGCTTCGACCAGGGCACCGACGACGCCCGCGTCGAGGCCAACGTGGTCCCGGTGGCGCCCATGGTCGGCGGCCGCATCGCCGCGGTGCAGGTCCAGGACAACCAGGTGGTGAAGAAGGGCGACCTGCTGGTGGTCGTCGACGACGCTGACTACGCGGCCCGCGCCGCGCAGGCCGAGGCCAACCTGGCGACGGCGCGCGCCCAGGCGGCCGCCGCCGACGCGCAGGTGGCGGCCGCCGCCGCGGCCGCCTCCAAGGCCGACGTCGAGTCCGGCAAGTCGGCCCTCGACCTGCAGCGCGCCGAGAAGCTGAAGGCCGGCGGCTCGATCTCCGACCAGTTCCTCGACGACGCCCGCGCCGCGGCCGCCACCTCCCGCGCCGGCGCGGCGACCGCCGCGGCCCAGGTCACGGCGGCCCGGGCCCAGGCCCGGCTCGCCCACGCCCGCGTGAAGTCGGCCGAGGCGGAGCTGGACCTGGCGCGGCTGCAGCTCTCCTACACCCGGATCGGCGCGCCCGCCGACGGGCAGGTCTCCAAGCTCGACGTCCACCCCGGCCAGCTCATCGCCCCGGGCCAGCCGCTCGGCGAGCTGGTGCCGCTCCAGACCTACGTGGTCGCCAACTTCAAGGAGACGCAGCTCGGGCGCATGCGGCCGGGCCAGCGGGCCGACGTCGAGATCGACGCCTACGCCGGGCGCACCTTCCCGGGCGTGGTGGAGAGCATCTCCGGCGGGACCGGCGCCCGCTTCGCGCTCATCCCCGCCGACAACGCCTCCGGCAACTTCGTCAAGGTGGTGGAGCGCGTGCCGGTGCGCATCGCCTGGGCGAAGCCGCCGCCCCCCGACGTCGCCCTGCGGGCCGGCCTCTCGGCCTACGTCACCGTCCACACCCGGTAGGCGGGCGGCGCCGTGGCGACGCGACCGGAGAGGGGCGCGGTGGCGCGCCGGGCGGCCTTCCTGATCCTGCTGGCGGCCTGCGCCCTCCCCTGGGTGGGCGCGGCCATGGCCCTGACCGCGGGGATCCTCTTCGCGCTCGGCGCCGGCAACCCCTGGCCCCGGCCGGCGGCGGACTGGAGCAAGCGCCTGCTGCAGCTGTCGGTGGTGGGCCTGGGCTTCGGCGTCTCCCTCGGCGAGGTCTGGCGGGTGGGACGCCACTCGCTGCTCTTCACCGCCGTCGGCATCGCCCTCACCCTGGCCCTCGGCCGCCTCCTCGGCCGCCTCACCGGCACCGAGCGCAGCACCGCGCAGCTCGTCTCCTTCGGCACCGCCATCTGCGGCGGCAGCGCCATCGCCGCGCTGGCGCCGGTCATCAAGGCGCGGGCCGAGGAGATCGCCGTCGCCCTGGCGACGGTCTTCACCCTGAACGCCGTCGCCCTGCTGCTCTTCCCCGCCGTCGGCCGGCTCCTCCACCTGGACCAGACCGCCTTCGGCCTCTGGGCCGGGGTCGCCATCCACGACACCAGCAGCGTGGTGGGGGCCGCCTCCAGCTACGGGCCGCGGGCGCTCGCCACCGCCACCACCGTCAAGCTGGCCCGGACCGTCTGGATCACGCCGGTGGTCCTCCTCTACAGCCTCCGCAACCCCGGCGGCCGGAAGGTGAAGATCCCCCTCTTCATCCTCGGCTTCATCGCCGCGGCCGCCCTGAACACCTTCGTGCCCGCCGCCGCCTCCCTCTGGCACGGCCTGGCGGCGGTGGGGAAGCAGGGGCTGGTGGCCAGCCTGTTCCTGGTCGGCTCCGGCCTCGACCGGTCGGTGCTGCGCTCGGTGGGCGTCCGGCCCCTGGCCCTCGGCCTGGCGCTCTGGGTCCTGGTGAGCGGCGCCACGCTGGCGGCGGTCCTGACCGGGCTGCTCTCGGTCTGAGCGGCGCGGCGGCGGCCGGAACGGAGCGGGGACGCCCCGCCCGGCACGGGCGCGGGACGTCCCCGGAGAGCCGGCGCGAGGCCGGGCCGCTACGGAACGTTCGCCAGGTAGTCGGCGTAGTTCTGCGCGGTGGTGCCCGGCGCCAGCGTGGAGCCGAGCGCGACCATGTTGTTCACGGTGGTCAGCCACTGCGACGCCGTGCGCCCGGTCACCGCGTATCCGCCCGACCGGAACACCGTGGTGTTGGAGGTCAGGCCGTGGCAGGAGGTGCAGGAGGAGACCACCATCGCCGGGGTCACCGGGTTCGCGGCCGGCGGCGTGCAGGCCTGCGACAGGACCGGGGTCCCGGTGCAGCCGGCCGGCGACGTCGTCAGGACCGTGCGCGTCTGGGTGCCGCTCGCGGAGCAGGTGCTCCAGGCCGAGTAGGTGTAGGTGCAGGCCGGGGGCGGCGGCGGGACGTAGGCGCAGGCCTGCGTCAGGACCGGCGAGCCGCCGGTGCAGCCGGCCGGCGACGAGGCGAGGACGGTGCGGGTCTGGGTGCCGTCCGGCTGGCAGGCGCCCCAGGTCGAGTAGGTGAACGAGGTGCAGGCCGACGGCGGCGGCGGGACGTAGGTGCAGGCCTGCGTCAGGACCGGCGAGCCGCCGGTGCAGCCGGCCGGCGACGAGCCGGCGACGGTGCGGGTCTGGGTGCCGTCCGGCTGGCAGGCGCCCCAGGTCGAGTAGGTGAACGAGGTGCAGGCGGCGGGCGGGGTGCCGGTGCCCGGGCCGGCCGGCATGTTCCCGGGGGTGAAGGTCCCCGAGGCGAGGTCGCCGAGCGGGCCGGTGAAGATGACGCCGCCGGTCGCCCGGTTGGTCACGGTGACGGTGCCGCCGGAGATGGTGATCTGGACGTCCTTGAGCAGCGCCGAGAGGCCGCTGCGCTCGCGGCTGGCGTCGTCGCCGAGCGGGCTGGTGACGCCGTACAGGTCGAAGAGCGGCTTCAGCACGGTCTGCAGCTGCTCGATCACGTCCATGAAGCCGGACGCGGCGGAGTGGCCCTCCTTGCCGTCGAAGCCGTCGTACTCCCCGTCGGAGTCGCCCGACGCGCTCACCGCGGCGAAGGCCGCGTCGGTGAGGACGTTCACGTTGGCGGTCCCCGGCCCGGTGGCCATGGAGTACAGCCGCCCGCTCCCGGTCGCGCCCTTCCACTGCGCCCTGATGGCGTAGGGGGCGGTGAGCCCGCCGACGTCCACCGCGTACGACCCGTCGGCGGCGGCGGTCGCGGTCGCGACCTTCGCCGGCGTCGAGGAGTCCTTCAACGTGACCGTGGCGCCGGAGGCGCCGGTCGAGGCCGTGCCCGACACCGCGTTCGGGGACGCGGACGAGGGCTGGCCGGGGGACCCGCAGGCGGCGAGGGCAAGGCCCGCCGCGACTGCGCCGAGGAGCATCGTGGTGCTGTTGCGCTGCGTCATGCTGTCTACCTCCTGGTCTTCGTTTGATGCGACGCGTCGTCGTGCCAGGTGACACTGCGACGTCCTGCCTCATCCCATGTTTGGGGGTCACCCGATCACGGGATGAGCGGACAAAGACCATGGATTCTGGGTGCTACCGCAAGACCCGGTATGCGATATCGGCCTACACGACGCGATGCGTTAACCGAGGCGTTCGGACGACGCACCGCGCCGGGACGGATGACGCGCCGCGGGAAAGGCGCCCAGGGCGCCGAGGCCGGCCGCTCGCCACCGAGGCGTGCGGCTCCGGGCCTCAGCCCTCGTCGAGATCGTAGCGGTGGACCGGGTGCGGCAGGTCCTCGGGCGTCCGCCGCACCAGCTCCCTCAACCGGCCGGTGGCGAGGTCGTAGACCCAGCCGTGCAGCCAGGGGCGCCCCTCCGCCTTCCAGGCCCGCTGGATCACCGAGGTCTTGGCGAGGTGCTCCACCTGCTCGACGACGTTCACCTCCACCAGGCGCCGCGAGCGCGCCTCCTCGTCGGGCAGGGCCGTGAGCTCCGCCTGGTGGCGCTCGGCGCAGTCCTTGATGTTCTGCAGCCAGCGGTTGATGAGGCCGAAGTCCCGGCGCGACATCGCCGCCTTCACGCCGCCGCAGCCGTAGTGGCCGCAGACGATGATGTGGCGCACCCGGAGCTGCTGCACCGCGTAGTACAGCACGGTGAGCATGTTCAGGTCGGTGTGCACCACCTGGTTGGCGACGTTGCGGTGGACGAAGAGCTCCCCGGGCTGGCAGCCGGTCAGGGTCTCGGCCGGGACCCGGCTGTCGGAGCAGCCGATCCAGACGAACTCGGGATCCTGCCCCGCCTCCATCCGGGCGAAGTAGTCGGGGCGCTCGGCCAGCCGCTCCGCCACCCAGCGCTCGTTGGCGGCGAGGAGCCGCCGGTAGCCGTCCGTTCCCATGCCCGCGAGCGTAGCAGACGGGGGGGCGCGGGCGCCCGGGCCGGTTGGGGCGCCGCCTCAGCCCTCGGGCTCGAAGTCCACCAGCTCGACGCCGTCGGTCACCTGCTCCCCGACGGCGCAGCGGAAGGCCTTCACCAGCCCGCGGCGCGGCGCCACCAGGGTGTGCTCCATCTTCATCGCCTCCAGCACCAGCAGCGGCGCGCCCTTCTCCACCGTGGCGCCGGGCCGGGCCGCCAGCGCGACGACCTTGCCCGGCATCGGCGCCCGCAGCCCGCCCTCGACGTCCTCGCCGCCGCCGCCGGCGTGCAGCGTGTCCACCAGCGAGAGCGGCCAGGCCCGCCCCTCGAAGAAGACGTGGCGCCGCTCGCCCGCCACCACCACCGCCGCGCGCACCCGGCGCTCGCCGAGCTGGGCCTGGAGCTGGCCGTCCGGCCCGGCCACGGCCCGGGCGTAGACGCGGTGCGCGCCGATGGACAGCTCGTGGCCGCCCGGCACCGCCTCGACGCCGACCGCCTGCACCGTCTCGCCGTGGCGCAGCTCGAGGGTCCGCCGGGCCGGGCCGTTGAGCCGCCAGCCGTCGAGCACCCGCCAGGGCGAGTCGCGGTCGTCGGAGGCGGCGGCCGCCGCCTGGCCCTCCTCGGCCTCCCGCAGCAGCTCGCCCAGGGCGCCGAGCAGCCAGACCTCCTCGGGCACGTCCGCCGCGGCCGGGAAGAGCACCGCCCGCTCCCGCTCGATGAGCCCGGTGTCCAGGTCGGCGCCGGCGAAGGCGGGCGTGGTCACCAGCCGCGAGAGGAACTCGACGTTGTTCTGCACCCCCACCACCCGGACCTGGGCCAGCGCCCGGCGCATCCGCGCCAGGGCCTGCGGCCGGCTCTCGCCCCAGACCACCAGCTTGGCGATCATCGGGTCGTAGTACGGGGTGATCTCGTCGCCCTGCTCGACGCCGGTGTCCACCCGCACCTGGCTCGACTCCGGCGGGGTCGCGAGGTGCAGCAGCCGGCCGGTGGAGGGCAGGAAGCCCTTGCCCGGGTCCTCGGCGTAGATGCGGGCCTCGATGGCGTGGCCGTCGAGGGAGATCTGCTCCTGGGCGAGCGGCAGCCGCTCGCCCCGGGCCACCCGCAGCTGCCACTCCACCAGGTCGAGCCCGGTGATCATCTCGGTCACCGGGTGCTCCACCTGCAGGCGGGTGTTCATCTCCATGAAGAAGAAGGTGCCGGCCGGGTCGGCGATGAACTCCACCGTGCCCGCGCCCACGTAGCCCACGGCGCGCGCCGCCTCCACCGCGGCCCGGCCCATGGCGGCGCGCCGCTCCGGGGCGAGGCCCGGCGCCGGCGCCTCCTCCAGGACCTTCTGGTGCCGCCGCTGCACCGAGCAGTCGCGCTCGAACAGGTGGACGCAGCTCCCGTGCGCGTCCCCGAAGACCTGCACCTCGACGTGGCGCGGCCGGAGCACGTACCTCTCCACCAGCACCCGGTCGTCGCCGAAGGCCGCGGCCGCCTCGCGCTTGCAGGAGGCGAGGGCGTCGGCGAAGGCCGCCGGGTCGTCCACCCGCCGCATCCCCTTGCCGCCGCCGCCGGCGCTGGCCTTGATGAGCACCGGGTAGCCGATGCGCGCGGCGTGGGCGGCGAGGGTGCGCGGCTCCTGCTCCGGCCCGTGGTAGCCGGGGGTGAGCGGCACGCCGGCCTTCTCCATCAGCGCCTTGGCGGCCGACTTCGAGCCCATGGCGCGGATCGCCGCGGGCGGCGGGCCGACGAACACCACCCCGGCGGCGGCGCAGGCCTCGGCGAACTCCGCGTTCTCGGAGAGGAAGCCGTATCCGGGGTGGATGGCCTGCGCCCCGGTGATCCGGGCCGCCTCCAGGATCTTCCCGGCCTGGAGGTAGGACTCCCGGGCCGGCGCCGGGCCGATGCGCACCGCCTCGTCGGCGAGCCGCACGTGGCGGGCGCCGGCGTCGGCGTCGGAGTAGACGGCCACGGTGGCGATGCCCATGCGGCGCGCGGTGCGGATGACGCGGCAGGCGATCTCGCCCCGGTTGGCGATGAGGATCTTGGTGAACACGCCGGCACCCCTCACATGCGGAACAGGCCGAACCGGGTCGGGACGATGGGGGCGTTCAGCGCCGCCGAGAGCGAGAGCGCCAGCACCCGGCGGGTCTGGGCCGGGTCGATGACGCCGTCGTCCCAGAGCCGGGCGGTGGCGTAGTAGGGGCTGCCCTGCCGCTCGTACTGCTCGCGGATGGGCGCCTTGAAGCGGGCCTCCTCCTCGGCCGGCCACTTGCCGCCCTTGGCCTCGATGCCGTCCCGCCGCACCGTGGCGAGGACGTTGGCCGCCTGCTCGCCGCCCATCACCGAGATGCGGGCGTTGGGCCACATCCAGAGGAAGCGGGGCGAGTAGGCCCGGCCGCACATCCCGTAGTTCCCGGCGCCGTGCGAGCCCCCGATGATCAGCGTGAGCTTGGGCACCTGCGCGGTCGCCACCGCCGTCACCATCTTGGCGCCGTCCTTGGCGATGCCGGTGTTCTCGTACTTCCGGCCCACCATGAACCCGGTGATGTTCTGGAGGAAGAGCAGCGGGATGCCGCGCAGCGCGCAGAGCTCGATGAAGTGGGCCCCCTTCTGCGCCGACTCGCCGAAGAGGATGCCGTTGTTGGCGACGATCCCCAGCGGCATGCCGTGGAGCCGGGCGAAGCCGGTGACCAGCGTCGGGCCGTAGCGGGCCTTGAACTAGTCGAAGCGCGAGCCGTCCACCACCCGGGCGACGACCTCGCGGACGTCGTAGGGCTTGCGGGTGTCGTGGGGGACGACGCCGTAGAGCTCCTCCGGATCGTGGAGCGGCTCCTCGGCGTCCTCCAGCGTCACCGTCACCGGCTTGCGCCGGTTCAGGTTGGCGACGATGCGGCGGGCGACGAAGAGCGCGTGGCTGTCGCTCTCCGCCAGGTGGTCGGCCACGCCCGAGAGCCGGGTGTGGACGTCGCCGCCGCCCAGCTCCTCGGCGCTCACCACCTCGCCGGTGGCGGCCTTCACCAGCGGCGGCCCCCCCAGGAAGATGGTCCCCTGGTTGCGGACGATGACGGTCTCGTCGCTCATCGCCGGCACGTAGGCGCCGCCGGCGGTGCAGGAGCCCATCACCACGGCGATCTGCGGGATGCCCTGCGCGCTCAGGTTGGCCTGGTTGTAGAAGATGCGGCCGAAGTGGTCGCGGTCGGGGAAGACCTCGTCCTGGCGCGGCAGGTTGGCGCCGCCCGAGTCCACCAGGTAGATGCAGGGCAGGTGGTTCTGCGCGGCGATCTCCTGCGCCCGCAGGTGCTTCTTCACCGTCAGCGGGTAGTAGCTGCCGCCCTTCACCGTGGCGTCGTTGGCCACGATCATGCACTCGACGCCCTGGACCCGCCCGACGCCGGTGATCAGGCCCGCCGACGGGGCCTCGCCGTCGTACACGTCCCAGGCGGCGAGCTGGCCCACCTCCAGGAAGGGCGTGCCCGGGTCCAGCAGGTGGTGGACCCGGTCGCGGGGGAGGAGCTTGCCGCGTGCCACGTGCTTGGCCCGCGCCGCCTCGTCGCCGCCGAGGGCCACCTGCGCCGACCGGGCGCGCAGCTCCTCCACCAGCGCGCGCATGGCGCGGGCGTTGGCGCGGAACTCCTCCGAGCGGGTGTCGATCTGCGATGGGAGGGCTTGCATGGGTGGGCCGCCGCGCCGGCGCGGGCCGTCACGCCGTCAGGGAGAAGAGCTGCTTGCCGATGAGCGTCCGGCGGATCTCGGAGGTGCCGGCGCCGATCTCGTAGAGCTTGGCGTCGCGCCAGAGGCGCCCCGCCGGGTACTCGTTGATGTAGCCGTTGCCGCCCAGCACCTGGATCGCCTCGCCGGCCATCCAGGTGGCCTTCTCGGCCGCGTAGAGGATGGCGCCGGCGGCATCCTTGCTCAGCGTGCGCTCGTGGTCAACGCGGTCGCAGGCCCGGCCCACCGCGTAGACGTAGGCCCGGCAGGCCGACCAGGTGGCGTACATGTCGGCCAGCTTCCCCTGGATGAGCTGGAACTCGCCGATGGCCTGGCCGAACTGCTTGCGCTCGTGCACGTAGGGCAGGACCACGTCCATGCAGGCGGCCATGATGCCGATGGGGCCGGCGGAGAGCACCGCCCGCTCGTAGTCCAGCCCCGACATCAGCACCTGCACCCCGCCGCCGACCCGGCCGAGCACGTTCTCCTCCGGGACCTCGCAGTCCTCGAAGAAGATCGGGTAGGTGTTGGAGCCGCGCATGCCGAGCTTGTCGAGCTTGGAGCCGGCCGAGAGCCCGCGGAAGCCCTTCTCGACGATGAAGGCGGTGATGCCGCGCGGCCCGGCGCCGGGATCGGTCTTGGCGTAGACGATCATGGTGTCGGCGTCGCCGCCGTTGGTGATCCACATCTTGGCGCCGTTGAGGACGAAGCGGTCCCCCTTGCGGTCGGCGCGCAGCTTCATGCCCACCGCGTCGGAGCCGGCGTTGGGCTCGCTGATGGCCAGGGCCCCGACCTTCTCGCCCGAGAGCAGCCCCGGCAGGTAGCGCCGCTTCTGCTCCTCGCCGCCGTTCCGGTTCAGCTGGTTCACGCAGAGGTTGGAGTGGGCGCCGTAGGAGAGCCCCACCGCGGCCGAGGCGCGGGAGATCTCCTCCATCGCCACCATGTGGGCCAGGTAGCCGAGCCCGCTGCCGCCGTGCTCCTCGGGCACGGTCATGCCGTGGAGCCCGAGCTCGCCGAGCTTGCGCCACAGGTCGGCCGGGAACAGGTTGTCCCGGTCGATGGCGGCGGCCCGCGGCGCGATCTCGCGGGCGGCGAAGTCGCGCACCGTGGCGCGCAGCATCTCGATGGTCTCGCCGAGGTCGAAGCTCAGGCTGGGTAGGATCACGGGGCGCTCCTCCGGAAAGGGCGGGGGCGAGCCTACGCCGGCGGGCGGCCCCGGGACCGCCAGAAGGGTTGCAAATCGTGCCAGCCGATCCAGACTGCGGCCGTGCCGCGCACGCCGCCCCCGGGCCTCGCCCCGCCCTCCCCGCCCGCGCCGGGCGCCGCGCGGGCGGCCACGCCCATGGCCTTCGCCCGCGCCGTGGTGCGGGCCTTCGCCCGCGCCCGCGCCGACCCCGGCCCGGCGCTGCGCCAGGCACGGATCACGCCGGCCCAGCTGGCGGTCCGCGACGCCCGCATCACCGCGGCGCAGATGGAGGCGCTCTCCGAGGCGGCGATGCGCCGGCTCGACGACGAGGCCCTCGGCTGGTTCGCGCGCCGGCTCCCCTGGGGGAGCTACGGGATGCTGTGCCGCGCCTCGCTCACCTCCCCCGACCTGGGCGTGGCGCTGCGCCGCTGGTGCCGCCACCACCGGCTGCTCACCGAGGACGCGGTGCTGGAGCTCTCGGTGGCCGGCCCCGCCGCCGCGCTGTCGATCGCCGAGCACCGCCGCCTCGGGGCGCAGCGCGAGCTCTGCCTCGTCACCCTGCTCCGCTACGTCCACGGGTACGCCTGCTGGGCGGTGGACTCGCGCATCCCCCTCCTCGAGGTGGCCTTCCCCTTCCCGGCCCCGCCCCACGCCGACGTCTACCCCCTGCTCTTCCCCGGGCCGGCGACCTTCGGCGCCGCCCGCGCCGGCTTCCGCTTCGACGCGCGCTACCTCTCGCTGCCGCTGCACCGCGACGAGCGGGCGCTGCAGGCGATGCTGCAGCGCGCCCTGCCCCTCACCGTGCTCCCCTACCGGCGCGACCGGCTGCTGGTGCAGCGGGTGCGCCAGGCGCTCGCCACCGACGCCGAGCGGCTGCGCAACGCCGAGGCGCTGGCGCGGGCCCTCCACGTCTCGGTGCGCACCCTGCACCGGCAGATCCACGAGGAGGGCTCCTCGCTCCAGGCCTTGAAGGACAGATC
>JAJZTO010000293.1 GCA_021848865.1 Myxococcales bacterium | reverse complement strand
CGATCATGCCGCCTCGCGGGCAGGCCCGCCACCCGGAGGCCGGCGGCCCCGGCCGGCAGGCCGGGCCGCCGGCGCCCCGGGACGTCGTCAACGGGCCCGGCCGTCGAACAGGCGCAGATCGACCGCGGCCGCCATCGCCCGGTAGCCGGCGTCGTTCGGGTGGAGGTGATCGCCGCTGTCGTAGGCCGGGAGCATCCGGGTGGGGTGGGCGGGATCGCGGACCGCGGCGTCGAAGTCGATCACCGCGTCGTAGGCGCCGCTGGTCCGGATCCACTGGTTGACGGCCTCACGCTTCGCCTCGCCCTCCGCGGAGTAGTAGCCGGGGAAGGCCGTCCCCTCGAACGGGGTGAGCGTTCCGCCGTAGATGCGCAGCCCCTTGGCGTGGGCGCGGGCGACGAGCTGCCGGTGGCCCTCGATGATCTCGCCGGCGCTGACGTTCTCGGCGGGCGTGCCGAACGCGCCGGGGAGCCCGATGTCGTTGATGCCCACGAGGACGATGACCCAGCGGGCGCCGGACTGGGCGACGACGTCGCGGTCGAGACGGGACAGCGCGTTGGGGCCGATGAAGTCGTGCAGCACCCGGTTCCCGCTGATCCCCTCGTCCACCACGGCCACGTTGGAGCCGCCGGCGCGCGCCTGGAGCCGTGCGGCCAGGTCGTTCGGCCAGCGGTGGTTCGCGTCCACGGTCGAGGCGTAGCCGTCGGTGATCGAGTCGCCCAGCGCGACGACGGCGGCGGTGGGCCGGCCGGCGGACGCCACCTCGACGCCGTTCACGAAGTACCAGGAGGTGGTCGTGGTCCCGCCCGACGGCATCGAGGCGTCGCCGGCGAAGTCTCCCGGCGGGGAGACGTAGGTGGTCTGGACGCCGAGCGAGTGCACCGTCGTGGCCGAGACGGCGCCGGGGAAGTACAGGCTGATGGCCAGGTTCCCGAGCGGCGGCACGTGGAGCGGGACCGGGTCGCTCACCACCAGCGCACCCGGCGGGATGGTGGTCGTGGGCGAGCCTCCGAAGGTGAGCTGGCGGTCGGTGCCGGGCGCGATCGAGGAGCCGCCGGCGGAGATCGCGACGTGGGCGTCCGACACCGGCAGCGAGGTGGCGCCGAAGGCGTTGGAGAGCCGGATCCGGACGACGTCGCCGCCCAGGCTGACGTGCGCGACCTGGCGAACCGTCTGGCCGTCCAGGGCGAGCGGCGCGGTCGTGGTCTGCGGGCTGGCGCCCCAGGTCGAGGTCCAGGCGGCGTCCTCGCCGCACCGCGCGATCCCGGGGACCGAGAGGGCGACGACGGCGGCGCCGAGGAGGAGGGTGGTCCAGGGGCGCGGGGCGAGCGTGCGCCCAGGCACGGCGAGGCGACGGGGAGTCATGGGCCTGTCCTTTCCTGCTGGTGCTGCGGGGGCGCCATACATAGGCCGGCACCTCGGCTCCCTCCGGGCTCGGTCGGAGCGTAAGCGGCCTCTCTCGCCGGTGCGCACCCCTGGCCACCCCGGTGGGCCGGCGCCAGGGCGGTGCCCGCGCCACCCACCGCGACCCGGGCGCACTCCGCGTGCGGCTGCGAGCCGACCGCCGCGGGGAGGGGGCTGGCCCTCGCGCGCGAGCGGGCGAACCGGTCGGGGGTCGTCACCACGGCGCTGTTCGCGACCGGCGTGCACGAGTAGGCTGCGTTCCGGCTGGACGCCCCCGCGGCGCGGGCGGGCCCCGCCCGGAAGCGCCGTCCCCGCGTCCACCGAGGAGCCCGCCGTCGTGCCCGTCCCGCCGCCGCCCACCTCCGCGCGAACGCCCGGCGCCGCCGCCCCGCCCGCGGGCGACGCCTGGCCGCCCGCGGTGAAGCTCGTCATGGCGGCGCGCTTCGCCCGCAGCGTGGGTCAGGGCGCGCTGGTGGTGGGCTTCACCCTCTACCTGCACGCCCTGGGCTGGCACGCGACGGCCATCGGCGGGCTGCTCTCGGCCGCGCTCCTCTTCGGCGTGGGGCTGACCCTGCTCGTCGGCCCGGCCAGCGACCGGCTGGGGCGCAAGCCGTTCCTCCTGGCCTACGAGGGCGTCCTCATCGCCAGCGCCCTGATGGCCCTGGGCAGCAGCGCGACCTGGGTGCTCTCGCTGGGCGCGATCCTCGGCGGGTTCGGGCGCGGCGCCAACGGCGCGGCCGGTCCCTTCGGCCCGCTGGAGCAGGCCTGGCTGGCGCAGGACCTGCTCCCGGCGCAGCGGGCCGGGGTCTTCAGCGTGAACTCCGCGCTCGGCTTCGGCGGCATGGCCGCCGGGGCGCTGCTCGCCGGCCTGCCCGCGGCCTGGGGACGGCAGCTGCCGGGGGCGCTGGCCTACCGGCCGCTGTTCCTGCTGCCGCTGCTGGGGTCGGCCATCGGGCTGGTCCTGCTGGCGCGGGCCCCGGACGCGAGGCGGCGGGCGCCGCCCGCGGCGCCGGGCGCGGGCGCCGCCTCGACCTCCGCCGCGGGGGCAGGGACCACCGCGCGCCGCGCGCCCTCGGCCGCGCGCCGCGAGGAGAACCGCCAGCTCCTCCGGCTGGCCCTCGCCAACACGCTCAACGGCTTCGGGATCGGCCTGGTCGCCCCGCTGATGGCCTACTGGTTCCTGCGCCGGTTCGGCCGCGGTCCGGCCAGCATCGGCCCGGCGCTGGGCGCCGGCTTCGTGCTGGCCGCCCTCGGCGGCCTGATCGCGGCGCGGATCGCCGCCCGCGTCGGCGTGGTGCGCACCGTGGTCGTCATGCGCGGCGCCGGCCTGGCGCTGATGCTGCTCACGCCCTTCATGCCGGTCTTCGGCCTGGCGGCCGCCCTCTGGGCGGCGCGCGCCGCGTTCAACCAGGGCACCCTCGGGGTGCGCCAGGCGCTGACCATGGGGCTCACCCGCCGCCACCGCCAGGGCCTGGCGGCCACGGTCAACAACGTCTCCATCCAGGTGCCCCGCGCCGTCGGGCCGGCCATCGCCGGGCTGATGCTGCACCGCGGCTGGCTCACCGCGCCCTTCCTGGCCGCCGCGGCGCTGCAGCTGGCCTACCTCGTCGCCTACCAGCGGCTCTTCGGCGGCCTCGAGGGGGTGGACGCGTGACCGCAGGCCTCATGGCCGCGATCGCTTGCGTCGACCCGACTCGTGGGGCCGGGGCTCGTCCCCGGCCGGCCGCCAGGCCGTGATCCCGGCGCCGGGCGCTGGGCGGGGGACAAGCCCCCGCCCTACACCGAACCGCATGGATCGATCCGCGCGGCGACGGCCATCAGCGCGAGCGGCGCAGGGGCAGGGTGACCAGGAAGAGCGAGGCGGCCACCGCGATGATCACCGGTCCGGGCGCGTGCCCCAGGCGCGCCGCCAGCAGCTCGCCGGCCAGGGTGGAGAGGACCGCGGCGGCGGCGGCGATGCCGAGCATCCCGGAGAGTCCCCGCGCCAGGTGCTTGGCGGTGGCGGCCGGGATGATGACCAGCGAGCCCATCAGCAGGACGCCGAGGTAGCGCAGGCCGAGCGCCACCGTGACCGCGAAGGCCACCAGGAAGAGCAGCTCCAGCCGGGCCACGCCGATGCCGGAGGTGCGGGCGATGTCGCGCGAGACCAGCGCCAGCACCAGGCGGTGGCGCTGCGAGAGCACGAAGGCCGACACCGCCGCCGAGCCGGCGAGCCCCAGCCCGATCTCCCAGGCGCCCAGCGTGCCGGGCGAGCCGAGGAGCGCGTCCACCAGCTCCTCGCCGGTGGCGAGCAGGCTCCCCACCGCCAGGGCCAGCGAGAAGACCACGCCGACGACGGTCTCGGTGGGAATGCCGGTCCGCCGCTCCAGCCCCCACACCAGCAGCGTGCCGGCGAGGAGCGCGGCCAGGGCGCCGACCACCGGGTGCAGGTGCAGCGCCAGCGCGATGCCGATGCCGGGCAGGGCCACGTGGGAGAGGGCGTCCGAGGCCAGCGACATCCGCCGCATCACCGCGAAGCAGCCCACCAGGCCGGCGGCGACGGCCATCCCCGCCGAGAGCAGGAGCGTCCCGGTGGGATCAGCCATGGCGGTGGAAGCCGAGGGGTGCGCCGTAGAGCTGCTCGATGGCGGCCGCGGTGAGGACCTCCGCCGGGGGGCCGAAGCAGGGCCGCTCGCGCGACAGGCAGAGGACGTTGGCGGCGTGCCGGTAGACGACGCTGAGCTCGTGGGAGATGAGGAGCAGCGTGAGGCCGCGGTCCCGCTGCACCCGGCGGATCATCTCGTAGAGCTGCTCCTGGCCC
>JAJZTO010000292.1 GCA_021848865.1 Myxococcales bacterium | reverse complement strand
AGCGCTGGACGCCGCGCAGCTTGGGGATGATGCAGAAGGCGCAGGCGTTGTCGCAGCCTTCCGAGATCTTGAGGTAGGCGGACTGCGCCGCCAGCGAGTTGATGCGCGGGCTCCTGGCCGAGTGGACGAAGTCGGGGTCGGGGACCACCAGGCGCGCCGCCTGCGCGTCGGCCACCACCTGGGCGATCTCCTGGTAGGCGCCGGTGCCGAGGAAGTGGTCCACCTCGGGGAGCTCCCGGGCCAGCTCCTCGGCGTGGCGCTGGACGAGGCAGCCGGTCACCACCAGCTTCTTGCAGCGCCCGGTCCGCTTCTGCTCGGCCAGCTCGCAGATGGCCTCGATCGACTCGACCTTGGCGCTCTCGATGAAGCCGCAGGTGTTGACGACGATGATCTCGGCCCTGGCCGGATCCTGCACGAGCCGGTAGCCGGCCTCGGTGAGCGTGCCGAGCATGACCTCGGAGTCGACCCGGTTCTTCGGGCAGCCGAGGGTGTGGAGGTAGACGCGGGTGGACATCGCGGCGGGATCTAACAGGCGGCCGGTCGCGGGGCAAACCGGCCGGTCCCCCCCCCCTCGGCCTACTCGCGGAAGTTCTGGAAGAGGAGCGGGATCCCCAGCGCCGCGGTCCGGATGGCCTGCATGCAGGCCTGCAGGTCGTCGCGCTTCTTGCTGGTGACGCGCACCGCGTCCCCCTGGATGGCCGCCTGCACCTTCAAGGCCGTCCCCTTCACCACCGCCACGATCTTCTTGGCGTCCTCGCTCTTCAGGCCGCGCTTCAGCTTGATCACCTGCCGGACGTGGCCGCCCGCGGCCGGCTCCACCGCCTGCGGGTCGAGCCCCTCCTGCGGCACCCCGCGCTTGGCCAGCTTCTCGCGCAGCACCGAGACGGCCGCCTCGGCCCGCCCCTCGGAGTTGGCGCGGATGACGAAGTCGAGCGCCTTGTCCCGCTCGATGGCGGTCGACGTCCCCTTGAAGTCGAACCGCTGCGCCAGCTCCTTGCAGGCCTGGTTCCAGGCGTTCTCCACCTCCATCATGTCCAGCTCGCTCACCACGTCGAAGCTCGGCATCGCGCCCTCCAGAAGGTGGTCACCGCTCGATGATGACAGGCTCTACCACCGGACGACGCCCGGTGGCGCGCCGGAACCAGCGCCGCACCGCTTGCCGCAGCGCCTCGCGCCGCGCCTCCCCGCCCGCCCCCACCGCCTCGCCGAGCGCCGCCAGCACCTCGGCCCGCAGCTCGGCCTCCCGCCCGTCGAGCCCGGCCACGCCCCGGGCGTGGAACTCGGGGCCGGCCAGCACCGCGCCGGTGGCCGCGCTCACCTGCACCACCGCCACGCAGAGCCCGAACTCGGCCAGCCGGCGGCGATCATCCAGCACGGCGTCCGCCACCTCCACCGCGCCACCCTCGTCGCGGCTGATGGCGACGCGGCCGCTCCGCACCCGCTCCGGGAGCACCCGCGCCCCGGCGTCGTCGAGCTCCAGCACCTGGCCGTCGGTGAGAAGGTGGCGGCGCCCCGGCGGGATCCCCTCGGCGGCGGCGTGGGCGGCGTGGCGCGCCAGCTGCCGGTACTCCCCGTGAATGGGCACGAAGCGCTCGGGCCGGGTGAGCTGGATGAGCCGCCGCTGCTCGGCCTCCTGCGCGTGGCCGGTGGCGTGGAGCGGCGGGTGGCCTTCCCAGCGCACCAGGGCGCCGCGCGCGCAGAGCTCGTTGACCAGCCGTCCCACCGCCAGCTCGTTGCCCGGGATCTGGCGGGAGGAGAGGACCACGGTGTCGCCGGCGTGCACCTTCAGCTCGGGGTGCTCATCGCGCGCCAGCCTGCCCAGCGCGGCGCGCGGCTCCCCCTGCGAGCCGGTGGTGAGGATGGCCAGCTCCCGCGGCGGCAGCCGCCTGGCCTCGTCGGCGGTCACCGGCATCCAGCCCGGCTCGAGCAACTGACCGAGCTGGCGGGCGATCTCGAAGTTCTCCACCATGCCGCGCCCCAGCAGCGCCAGGCGGCGCCCCGCGGCGGCCGCCGCCTCCACCACCTGCTGCAGCCGGTGGGCGTTGGAGGAGAAGGTGGCCACGAAGACCCGGCCGGTCGCCTCGGCCATCACGTCGTGCAGCCCGGGCCCCACCGCCGACTCGGAGAGGGCCCAGCCGGGCCGCTCGGCGTTGGTCGAGTCGGAGAGCAGCAGCCGCACGCCGGCCTGGCCCAGCGCCTCGAGCCGCGCCAGGTCCATGCCCGGCCCACGCACCGGACGCTCGTCGATCTTGAAGTCGCCGCTGTGGATCAGCACGCCCTGCGGCGTGGTGAGGGCCAGCGAGCAGGCGTCCGGGATGGAGTGGGTGACGGCGATGAACTCGACGCTGATGGGCGAGTCCTCGCCGGCCGGCCGGACGTCGCCCGGCGCCACCTCGCGCAGGTCGGCAGTGATCCCGGCCTCGGCCAGCCGCCCCTTCACCATCGCCAGCGTGAAGCGGGTGCCGTAGACCGGCGCCGCGACGTGGCGCAGCAGGAAGGGGAGCGCGCCGACGTGGTCCTCGTGGCCGTGGGTGAGGAAGACCGCCCCGACCTGCTCGCGCCGCTCGATGAGCCAGCCGAGGTCGGGGGTGATGACGTCGACGCCGAACGGCTCGTCGGTGAAGAGGACGCCGCAGTCGATGACGGCGATGCGGCCCGCGGCCTCGACGGCCAGGCAGTTCATGCCCACCTCGCCGAGGCCGCCGAGCGGCACGATGCGGACCGGGGATGGCACGGGGACAGCTTACCGCGGGAGGGCGCGGGGGCGCCGCGGCGTCATCACTTCAATCCCTTCGCCAGCAGGCCGCTCGCGCGGAGGTCAGGGCCGCGGGCCGCACCCGAACTCGAGCCAGTCGGGCGCGCCGTTGGCGTCGGTGTCGGTCGTGGCCAGTGTCGTGCAACTGGGCCAGGCGACCCCTGCGCCGTAGGTGTACCTGGTGTGGTCGAAGCAGAAGCCCAGGCCGTTGCTGAAGGTCGAGACCGCCGTGGCCGCGTCCTCCAGCCACCACCAGTAGATGCACTCCTCCCCCGCCCCGGTGGCCCCCGCGGCGGCGCAGGTGTGAGGGGCTTGCCCCCCCAGTCCGGCGGTGTTGCCGAGCGACACGGGCAGCGGCGAGCAGAGCGCGATGCAGACGATGGTGGTGGAGCCGGTGGAGTCGTAGATCAGTGGCAGGTAGCCGGGCGCGCAGCCGTTCAGGTAGGCGCCGCCGCTGGCCGGACCGAGCGCCGGCACACGGTGGGTCTTGCCAGCGGCGGCCACCGGGACCGTCGCGCACATGAAGCGTGTCGGCCGGGCATCTCTCGACGGGAAGCCGTAGCAGCCCAGCGTCGGCGCCAGCGGATCCGGGCTACCGCAGGCCGCGGCCCCATCGGTGAGCCGCACCTGGGTGAGCGGATCGCAGGTGGGGTCGCACACACCGAGCCCCGAGCTGTCGGCGAAGAGCCCCGCGTAGCGGGTGCAGGCCTGGACCGCGCTGCAGGTGGCTTCGGTCGTCGTGTCACAGATGGTGCGGCACACGCCGCTGACGCAGGAGAGCCCCTTGGCGCAGTCGTCGAAGCCGGTGGTGGCTCCGTCGGGCCCCATGGTGCACGCCTGCCCCGCCACCTTGCCGCCCGCCGGGGCACAACCATTGCCGCCGAGGCCGCTGGCGGAGTCGATCTGGAACCAGGCGCACTTCTGGCCGACGCCGCAGCCCGTCTGCGCGAGAGGGCTGCAGTCCGCCAGGCCGACGACCGGGTCCTTGACGCCACCGCCGCCGCTTCCGCCACAGGCAACCAGGGCGAGCAGCGGGATGGTCAGGAGCAGGGACCGCGATGCTTCGATACGGGCCATGAGGCCTCCAGGTTCGCGGGGAGCGCACCCAGGAACATGTCCCCACCCGGGGTGCGAGTCGAGGCGGAACGCCGCAGCCAGAAGGGGGTCCCCCGGTCAAGTGACAGCTCGGTCGGCGGGGCCGCTCACAAGACGCGTCCTGGATACGATTCGGGAAATGGTCTCTCGAATGGAGAAAGCCCTGTCAGAGCCGCTCCACCTGCGCGAGGTGAGCCGGGGGCCCCCTTGCGCTATGTTCCCCCTCCCCGATGTCCGACCTGCTCGACGGCCTGAACGACCCCCAGCGCGAGGCGGTGCTCCACGGTGACGGGCCGCTGCTGGTGCTGGCCGGCGCCGGCTCGGGGAAGACCCGCGTCATCGTCAGCCGCATCGCCCAGATC
>JAJZTO010000291.1 GCA_021848865.1 Myxococcales bacterium | reverse complement strand
TCGTAGACGGCGTGGAGCCGCGCGTACTCGCCGCCGCGGGCCACCAGCTCGTCGTGGCGCCCCTTCTCCACCACCCGGCCCCCGGCCAGGACGACGATCTGGTCGGCGTGCCGGATGGTGGAGAGCCGGTGGGCGATGACCAGGGTGGTGCGGGGGGCGGCGGCCTCGTCGCCGAAGCCCATCAGCCCGTCGAGCGCCTTCTGCACCTCGCGCTCGCTCTCGGCGTCCAGCGCGCTGGTGGCCTCGTCCAGCACCAGGATGGGGGCGTTCTTCAGGAAGGCGCGGGCGATGGCCAGCCGCTGCCGCTGCCCGCCGGAGAGCAGCGTGCCGCGCTCGCCGATGACGGTGTCGTACCCCTGCGGCAGCGCGGCGATGAAGTCGTGGGCGTGGGCCAGCTTCGCCGCCCGCTCCACGTCCCGCGGCGCCACCCCGTGCCGGCCGTAGGCGATGTTGGCGCGGACGGTGTCGTTGAAGAGCACCGTCTCCTGGGTCACCAGCGCCATCTGGGCCCGCACCGCGGCCAGCGGCGCGGCGCGCAGGTCCACGCCGTCGAGGGTGATCCGCCCCGCGGTCGGGTCGTAGAAGCGCGGCAGGAGGTTGGCGAGGGTGGTCTTGCCGCCCCCCGAGGCGCCCACCAGCGCCACCACCTGCCCCTGCCGGATGGAGAGGTCCACGCCGTCGAGCACCTGCCGCTCCCCGTCGTAGCTGAAGCCCACGCCCTCGAAGCGGATCTCCCGCGCGAAGGGGGGCAGCGGGGCCGTGCCGGTGTCGGGGACGGTGGTGCGCGAGTCGAGGATCTCGAAGATGCGCTCCCCGGCGGCGGCCCCCTGCAGCGCCACCTGGCCCACCTTCCCGATCGACTTCACCGGCTGGTAGAGCATGAGGATCGCCGCCACGAAGGAGAAGAACTTCCCGGCGGAGAGCTGGCCGGTGAGGATCTGGCCTCCCACCCACCAGATGGCCAGCGACAGGCCCACCGCCGCCATCAGCTCCATCAGCGGCGAGGAGATGCCGCGCACGATGAAGCTGCGCCGGACGATGCGCACCAGCCGCCGGTTCTCCTCGCGGAAGCGCTCCGCCTCCCAGGCCTCCATCCCGAAGGCCTGCACCACCCGGACGCCGACCAGGGCCTCCACCACCATCTCGCCGATCCGCCCCAGCTTGGCCTGGGAGTCGATGGTGATGGTCTTCAGCCGCTTGGCGAAGCGGACCACCGGCACCAGCGTCACCGGCACGGCCACGAAGGCCATCAGCGAGAGGCGCCAGTCGAGGATGAAGCAGTTCACCAGCATCACCACCACGGTGAGCCCGTCGCGCAGGTAGCTGGCGACCGCGTTGGTGACGGCGTTCTCCACCGCGCCGACGTCGCCGCCCATCCGGGACATGAGGTCGCCGGAGTGGCGCCTGGCGTAGAAGGCCGGCGGCAGGCGCAGCAGGTGGTCGAAGAGCGCGCTGCGGATGTCGGCGGTGACGCGCTGGCCGATCATCGACATCAGGTAGAACTGGCCGAAGGAGGCGAGCCCCTTCACCAGCGCCACCGCCGAGATGACCACCGGCAGGGCGGCCAGGACCGTGGTCCGGTCCGCCGTGTGGAGCCAGCCCTGCAGGTCGATGCCCCGCGGCAGGACCCGGACCAGCGTCCCCGCCCCCTTTCCCGGGTCGTGGGTGAAAAGGAACTCCAGCACCGGCCCGAGCAGCCAGACGTAGAGGGCGGAGCTCACCGCCAGCACCACCATGCAGGCCAGCGCCGCGGCGAAGCGGAGCTTGTAGGGCGCGACGTACCGCAGCAGGCGCAGGTAGGTCTTCCAGGTCACTTGTGCTCCCGCGCCGGCGCGCCGCTACTCCTCGACGCCCTTCACCTTCCCCTCGGCCCGGCGCCGCTCGATGATCTTCTGGGCGATGGGCGGGGGGACGGGGTCGTAGTGGCTCGGCTCCATGGTGAACCAGCCGGCGCCCTGGGTGAGGGAGCGCAGCTCGGCGTCGTAGCTCATGGCCTCGGCGTGCGGGCACAGGGCCCGCACCAGCACGCCCCGGGCGGTCGGCTCCATGCCCTGCACCTTGGCGCGGCGGCTGTTCAGGTCGCCCATCACCGCGCCCACGTAGTCCTCGGGGACGCGGACCTCCAGCTTCATCACCGGCTCGAGGAGGATGGGCCGGGCCTCCAGCACCGCCTTCTTGAAGGCCATCGAGCCGGCCACCTGGAAGGCGTTGTCGGAGCTGTCCACGTCGTGGTAGCTGCCGAAGACCAGCTTGGCCTGGAAGTCCACCACCGGGTAGCCGGCCAGCGGGCCGGCGCCCAGGGCCCCGCGGATGCCCTTCTCCACCGAGGGGATGAACTGGCGGGGGATGACGCCGCCGACGATGGCGTCCTCGAACTCGAAGCCCTCGCCGCGCCCCCTGGGGTGCAGCTCGACGTGGGCGTCGCCGTACTGGCCGTGGCCGCCGGTCTGCCGCTTGAACTTCCCCTGGGCCTTGGCGGAGGTGGTGATGGTCTCGAGGTAGGCGGGCGTGGGGGGCGCCAGGGCGATCTCCACCCCGTGCTTGCGCTTGGCCCGCTCCACCGTCACCTCGATGTGGGCCTGGCCCATCCCCTTGAGCAGCATCTCGCCGGTCTCGGGGCTGCGCGCCAGCTCCAGCGAGGGGTCCTCCTCGATGAGCTTGTGGAGGGCGGCGGCGGCCTTGTCGTCGGCCCCCTTGGTGTGGACCGAGAAGGCCACCGGCCGGTTGGGGGCGCGGAACTCGGGCAGGACGACGGGGGCGTCGCGGTCGCAGAGCGTGTCCCCGGTCCGCGCGTCCTTGAGCTTCATCAGCACCACCAGCTCGCCCGGCTCCGACTCCTTGACCTCGGCGGTCTGGGCGCCGTCGGTCCGGAAGAAGTGGGAGATGCGCTCCTCGGTGCGGGTCCGCGGGTTCATCACCGTCGCGTCCGGCTTCAGGGTCCCGGAGAAGACCCGGACGTAGTCGATGCGTCCGGCGAAGTGGTCGATGGTGGTCTTGAAGACCTGGCCGCAGAAGGGGGCGGCGGGGCTGCCCGGCAGCGCCAGCTCGCCGCCCTTCAGGTCCCGGACCACCACGGTGCGGGCCTCGGGGCCGGGGAAGAGCTGCACCAGCAGCTCCAGCGTCTCGCGGACGCCCAGGCCGGGCTTGGGCGCGGCGCAGGCCACCGCCAGGAACTTCTGGCGCGCCGCGCCGGCGGCCAGCCCCTTCACCACCTCGGCGTCGGTGAGGGGGGTGCCCTCCAGGTACTTCCCCAGCAGCTCGTCGTCGTTCTCGGCGGCCGCCTCCACCAGCACGGTGCGGGCCGCCTCGGCCTCGGCCTTCATCCCGGCCGGGATCTCCGCCTCGACCCAGCGGCCGAAGGTCTTGTCGAGCAGGTGGGCCTTCATGGCGAGCAGGTCCACCAGCCCCTTCAGCGCCGGGCCGGCGCCGATGGGCAGGTGGAGCGGGACGGTCTTCACCTTGAGCGAGGCCTCGACGTCGGCCATCGCCTTCCCGAAGTCGGCCTGCTCGTGGTCTAGCCGTCCCATCACCGCGAAGGCCGGCCGGCCCGACTCGGCCAGCAGGTCGTAGGCCCGCTCCGCCCGGTTGTGCGCCCCGTCCACCGCCGAGATGGTGAGGATGGCGCCGTCGGTGACCTGCAGGGCCCACTCGACCTCGGCCAGGAAGGCGGCGAAGCCGGGGCAGTCGATGGCGTTGAAGAACCGGCCGCCCTCCTCGAAGCTCTCGGGGTGGAGCGAGAGCGAGAAGTTCCGCTTCTTCTCCTCGGGCTCGGCGTCGAGCCGGGAGGTCGAGCCCTCCGGGCTGGCGCGCTTGGAGTCGGCCAGCCGCAGGAAGGCCTCGACGAGGGCGGTCTTGCCCGACCCGTCGGCGCCGAGGATGGAGAAGGTCCGGATGACGCGGCCGTTGGCCATGGGGGATGGTCTCCCTCGGAAAAGGGGGTGCACCTCCGATGCGCCGGCGCACGAGCGCCGGGCGACGCGGGCTTCGCGCCCACCTTTACCATGCCCCGGGGAGGGCGGGGGGCGCGTCGGAGACGCGAGCGCCCGCCCGGCGCGGGCCGGGCGGGCGTCGGGGCGCGGCGCCTCCGGGGCGGGCGCTAGAAGTAGTAGATGGCCGCGATGTTGCCGACGATGAAGTCGGCGGGCCGCTCGGTGCCGAAGCGCCACCCGGAGACGGTGGTGTCGGTGCCGGCGAACGTGGACGTGGCGGAGGCGTAGCGGAAGGAGATCCGG
>JAJZTO010000290.1 GCA_021848865.1 Myxococcales bacterium | reverse complement strand
CGGCGCGGGGGGCGGCGCCGCGGCCGGCCGGGGGGCGAAGGCGGCGGCCTGCGGCAGCGGCTGGGTCCGGTCGGGCGGCGGGGGGGCCGGCGCGGCGGGCGGTGGCGCCACCGGGGCGCCGAGGCCCACCGGCGTGACCGCCGGGATCTCGACGATGCGGAAGACCTTCCCGGAGGCGGGGTCGGTGACCTCCACCGAGCCGTCGTCCATCACGTCGCAGAGGACGTTGGCCGCCATCTGCGCGCCGCAGATCTTCTCCAGCCCCACCTTCAGGGCGGCGAGCCAGTTCTCCGAGGTGACCCGCAGCGTCAGGTCGACCGGGAAGTCGGCCGAGACGGCCGGGATGTAGACCTCGAACCTCGGCATCCCCGTCGCCCCTACTCCGTGGAGAGGATGACGAAGTCCGTCCGGCGGTTCCGGGAGCGCCCCAGCTCCGTCTTGTTGGAGGCGATGGGCTGGGTGGGCCCGTAGCCGGCCGACTCCAGCCGCTTCAGGTCGATCCCCTTCTTGATGAGGTAGCCCTTCACCGCGTCGGCGCGCTTCTTCGAGAGGGTGAGGTTCATCCGCTCGCCGCCGACGTTGTCGGTGTGGCCCTCGATGCGGATGCGCATCTTGGGGTTGTCCTTGAGCACCTGGACCACCTGGTCGAGCAGGCCGTAGCTGGCCTTCAGCACCGCGAACTTGCCGGTGGCGAAGCGCACCTGCTGCCGGATCTCGATCTTGCCCTTCGTCACCTCGACCAGCGTGTACTTCTTCGGCGCCGGGCAGCCGTCGTGCTCGCGCGTTCCGGGCACGTCGGGGCACTTGTCGAGCCAGTCGGGGACGCCGTCGTGGTCGCGGTCCAGCACCGGGCAGCCCCGGTTCTCCAGCGGGCCGGGGTTGTCGGGGCAGGCGTCCATGGCGTCGACGATGCCGTCGCCGTCGTTGTCGGGATCGGGGCAGCCGTCCTCGTCCTGGAAGCCGTCCTTGTCCTCCGGGTCGAGCGGGCAGCGGTCGATGTCGTCGGGGATGCCGTCGCCGTCGGTGTCCACCGGCGTGCTCTTGATGATCACCGGCTTGGGCTTGGGCACCGGGGGCGGCGGCAGCGGGACCGGCGTGGGCGAGCGCACCACCACCCGCTGCACGCAGTCCTGCGACAGCTCCACCGCCTTGTGGGCGGCGCTCTCGGCCAGGGCGAGGTGCTCCTGGGCCCGGGAGGCGTTGCCGGCGTCGATCTCCCGGAGGGCGAAGTCGACGTGGGCGTCGGCCGTCGCCAGCTCGCGCGGGGCGCAGCGCATCGCCCCCGACTTGCGGGCCTTGTCGGTCTCGGCGGAGAGGGAGTCGGCCTGGGCGCGGAGCCGGCCGCCGGTGGCGCAGCCGGCCGCGGCCAGCGCGGCCAGCGCGACCGGCGCCAGGAGCGTGCGGCGCATCACTTTCCCTCCGGGCGCGGCGCGGCGCCGGTGGCCTTGGCCTTCGCCTCGTCGGCGAACCGGGTCGCCTTCTGGGCGTGCTCCACCGCGGCCCGGTACCGGCCGTGGCCGTTCTCCTCGCGGGCCTGCTGGAAGTAGAGGTCGGCCGAGGTGTACTCGTAGGGCGCCTGCTTCTCCGCCCCGGCGGCGCGCGCACCCTCCAGCGCCACCTCCGCGGCGACGAGGGAGCGGCTGGCGTCGATGGTCGCGCAGGCCGCGAGCAGCGCCACGGCGAGGAGCACGGGGATGGAGCGCACGGAGGCGTTCTCCTGGGACTGGGCGGTGAAAACCTCCGTGGACGCTACCTTTGGGTACGTTGGGAGTCAAGAAAGGCCGGGTGGTAGAGTCGCGGCGCTTCCATGTCCATCCTCCCGGCGGCCCTGGCCTTTCTCGTCGCCCTCCCCGCGGCGCCCCCGCCTCCGGCGGCGGCGGACGGGGTTCCGGCGCTGGAGGCCGCGCTGGACGCCGGCCTCGCCTCCCGGCCCCCGGGCGCGGCGCGGGCCGTCTGGGCGAGCGGGCTGCTCCGCGGCGCCGCCTACGCCCCCTCCCCGCTCGGCGAGGGGGCCGGCCCCGACCCCGACCCGCGCTTCCGGCTCGACGCCTTCGACTGCGTGACGCTGGTGGAGACGGCCGTGGCGCTCGGCCACGCCCGGAGCGTCGCCGAGGCGCGGGTGCTGCTCGACGACCTCCGCTACGACGGCCCGGCCGACTTCGCGCACCGCAACCACTACCTGGAGGCGCAGTGGCTCCCGGCCAACGCGCGCAAGGGCTGGATCGAGGACGCCACCGAGCGGATCGGCGGCGACCTGGCGATGCGCGGGGAGCTCCGGCTCACGCCGGCCACCTGGCGGGCCGCCGAGCGCGCCGGGAACGTCCTCCCCGGGCTCCCGGCGGCGAGCCGGCCGCTGGGCCGCTATCCCGTGCCGCTCCTGCCCGTCGACCACCTGGCCGCGATCGCCCCGCGCATCCCGGCGGGCACCGTCCTGCTGGTGGTGCGCGAGGAGCGCCCCTGGCGCCCCTACCGCGTGACGCACCTGGGGCTGGTGGTGGTGGGGCGGGACGGGACCCGGTACCTGCGCCACGCCAGCGACGTCCCCGGGGTGATGCGGGTGCGCGACGAGCCGCTGCTGCGCTTCGCCGCCCGGACCGCCCGGAGCCGCGCCTGGCCGGTGGTCGGCGTCAGCCTGTGGGCCATCCGCGACGCCTCGGCGCGGGCGGGGGAGCTGCTCGGGGCGGCCCGCCCGCGGTGAGCGGGCGGCGTCGCCGCGGCCCGGGCCTCGTCGCACCGTCCCGCGGCCCGGGGACCGGCCGCGATCACGGGCAGGTGGCGGTGACCGGGCAACTGCTGTTGTAGCCGGTGATGCCCGCTCCGCCGACGTCGATCCCGACGACACCGGGCTGCTGCGTCCACCGGTTCCAGTCCACCTGCACCGGGGCTCCGTTCGAGAAGACGCCGACGAACGGAAGCACGCCGGCCGGGGGCGTGCCGGGGTTCCTGCAGATGACGTTGGCGGTCGTCCCGCAGTCTCCCGACGCGGCCCCGCCCTTGAGGTTCAGCGTCGCCGTCGTGGAACCACTGGCGACGAGGATCTGGTCCCACGCGTTCCCGTAGACGCGGTTCCCCGTGAAGACGACGGTGGAGGGAAGCGGCGAGGTGAACACCACGCCTCCCCCGCGATGGTCCTTGTTGCCGAGGAAGTACGTCGTGACGGCGCCGTTGCCGGCGATCACGTTGCCGGTGAGCGTCAGGGCGCCGGCGGCGGCCTCGACGAAGACCCCCGAATCTCCCACCCCGACGATGCCGCTGGCGTTCACGACCAGCGCGCAGTACCCACCGTGGTGGACGCCCGCCTTGAAGACGCTCGGCGACGAGCCCCCGCTGGACCCGGTCACCTGGACGGCGTCGATCGTCACCGCGGCCGTGTCCGTCGGGTTCGGGCAGGCGACGTCGATGGCGTCGCCGGTCGCCCCCGCGTTCTGGATCTCGAGGTGCGAGAGCGTCGAGCCGGCGTGCAGCGTCAGGAAGGTCGTCGTGGCCGCGGAGGCGGCCAGGGCGTAGAGCGGCGGGACCGCGCCCGGGTCGTCGGTGGTGACGGACACACCCGCCGCGACGTCGAGCGGCCCGGCCTCGGTGAAGACCATCTTGCTCGCCGAGGCGCCGGTGAGCACGACGCCCGCCCCCGGGCCCACGAGGTTCGCCGCCGCCAGCGCGTCGCCGAACCGGTCGAAGCGGCAGCCCGCCGGCGTCTGCGCGCCGGTGCGCGCCACGCCCGGCAGCGCGGCGGAGCCGGCGTCGGCGTAGTAGGGCGGACCGGGGTTCGGGCAGGCGCAGGCCGCGCCCCCGCCGGTCTTGCACGTCACCCCCATGGCGGCGCAGTCGGTGACGCTCCAGAGGTAGCAGGTGCGGTTGAAGCCGGAGGGGGCGCAGTGCGTGAGCCTGTCCTTGTCTGCGCTCGTGCCGCACGACGGGACGGCGGAGCCGGGGCTGCACGCCTGGCCGACCGCCGCGCCCGCCGCCGGACAGACGGCGTCCGGGCTGCACCGGGAGTCGAGCCCGCAGCCCTCACCGGGCGGGCAGTTGGAGTCGTCGTTGCAGCGTGCCCCCCTCACGTCCACCGAGCAGGCGGCGAGCAGGGCCGCCAGCGCGGCGGGGACGGCGAGGCGGCGCATCAGAAGCTCCCCTCCAGGAAGAAGAGCCCCACCGCCCCGGCGCCGGCGGCGGCGCCCACCCCGTAGAGGAGGTTGGCGGTCCGGGCCTTGCCCTTCGCGTCGTCGGCCAGCTTCTGCG
>JAJZTO010000289.1 GCA_021848865.1 Myxococcales bacterium | reverse complement strand
GGAAGCCCCCCCGGCCCCCCCGCTCGCTCCGGGCCAGCCTCATCCGGCTGCCCCTGCGCTCGCACCGTTCCGGGGGAAGGAAGCCCCCCCGGACCTTCCGCCGGCGCGGTCTCGCCGGCCTCCGGCGCGGGCGGCTTCAGCGCGGCGTCGGCGGAGCGGCTGGTCTCCTCGGCGCGCCCCAGGGCCGCCTCCAGCTCGGCGAGCGCCGCCTCCCCCTCGGCCTGCTTCGCCTCCAGGGCGGCGCGCAGCGCCGGGTCGGCCAGCTCCGCCACCAGCCCCTCGAGCCGCGGCGGCTCGGCCGGCGGCCGCTCCTTCTCGACGATGTCCCGGTGCTCCTCCGAGAGCTCGTGGAACTCGCGCAGCGTCGGCAGGGAGGCCAGGTCCTTCAAGGCGAAGAACTCCAGGAACTCGCGGCTGGTGCCGTAGAGGATGGGCCGGCCCGGCTCCTCCTTCTTGCCCAGGATCTTCACGAGCTTGCGCTCCAGGAGCGCCTTCACCACCGCGCCGGAGTCGACGCCGCGGATGTCCTCGATCTCCGGCCGGGTCACCGGCTGGCGGTAGGCGATGATCGCCAGGGTCTCCAGCGCCGCCCGGGTGAGCCGCTGCGGCTTCACCCGCAGGAAACGGCGGGCGAACTCGGCGTTGTCGGGGGAGCTGCGCAGCTGCCAGCCGCCCGCCACCTCGTGCAGCACGATGCCGGCGACCCCCTCCCGGTGGTGGCCGCCGATCTGGTCCAGCGCCTGCGCGACGCGGGCCGGCTCCAGCCCGGTGGCGGCCTGGATCTCCGGCACGCCGAGGGGGTGCTCGGCGAGGAAGAGCAGACTCTCCACCACCGTCCGCGCCCGCTCGGGCGAGAGCCGCCTGGCCCGGGCCGCGAGCTTGTCGGGGGACTCCTCCTTCTCGGCCTCCGGCAGGGGCAGGTCGATGGCGGCGGGCTCGACCTCGTCGAGGGCCGGGTCGCCCTTCGCCTCCTCGGCGGCCTGGGCCGCGGCCAGCTCCTCGGCGCTCACGCCCGGTAAGGCGGCGCCCGCGGCCCCCGGCGCGCCGGCGGCGGGCTCCGCGGAACCCGCGGGATCCTGCGCCTCGATCTTCCGCTCCTCGCTCATCGGTAGTCCTCGGTCGTCGGTTCGAGCGGTCCGTCGCCCAGCGTCTCCCGGGCCTCGACCACGATCTCCGCCCCCGCCCCGGCCTCGTCCACCGCCGCCTGGAAGAGGCGCAGCAGCTTCAGCCGGGCCATCTCCAGCACCGCCAGGAAGGTGGCGATGACCGCCGAGCGGCCGTGCTCCCCGCCCGGGCCGGCCAGCAGCTCGGCGAAGGACACCCGCCGCCGGGCCTTCAGCACCTCGGCGACGCGGGTGATGGCGTCGGTGATGCTGAGCCGGTCCGCGGCGATCTCGGCGCCCAGCTCCGGCCGGGCGTTCTTCACGGCGCGGTCCAGCGCCTCCACCAGCTTGAAGACCGAGACGTCGGCGAGCCCCTCCGGCCCCTCGGGCAGCGCCGGCCGCTCGGCCCGGGCCCGGCGGGCGAAGACGTCGCGGTCCAGGATGTCGTGGCGCCCCAGCTCCTCGGCGGCGGCCCGGTACTTCTGGTACTCGAGCAGCCGCCGCACCAGCTCGGCGCGCGGGTCGCCGGCCGGCTCCTCGGCCTGGGCGTCCTCCGCCACCTCGGTGCGCGGCAGCAGCAGCCGCGACTTCATGAGCAGCAGCTGCGCCGCCATGTGCAGGAACTCGCCGGCGATGTCGATGTCCAGCTCCCGCATCGCCTGGAGGGTCGCCAGGTAGGCCTCGGTGATGCGGGCGACGGGGATGTCGAAGAGGTCCACCTGGTGCTCCTGCACCAGGTGGAGCAGCAGGTCGAGCGGTCCCTCGAAGGGCTGCTCCCCCTCGCGGAAGGGCGGCAGGCGGACGCGGAAGGACTCGGCGGCCGCGCGCGCGGTGGCGGCGGCGGGCGGGGCGTCGGCGCCGGGCGCCGGACTGGCAGGGGCCTTGGGCATCTCTCGACGCGCTGCCCCGGGGAGACCCGGGCGCTACGACAGCTTCATCGCCGCGCGGACCTCCTCCATCGTCCGCTCGGCCACCACCCGGGCCTTCCCGATCCCGAGCTGCACCAGCTCGTCCAGCTCCTTCGGCCGGGCCAGCAGCTCCTCGCGGCGGGCCCGCATCCGCTCCTGGTCGGGGGCGAGCTTCTCGAGCAGCTTCCGCTTGCAGTCCACGCAGCCGATCCCGGCCACGCGGCACTCCCGGTCCACCCAGCCGACGACGTCGGGAGGACTGTAGATCTTGTGCAGGTAGAAGATGCCGCAGACGTCGGGGTTCCCAGGGTCCTTGCGCAGCTTGCGGGCCGGGTCGGTGACCGCCCCCATGACCTTCTTGCTGGTGGACTCGGCGCTCTCGCCCAGCTCGATCGAGTTGCCGTAGCTCTTCGACATCTTCCGGCCGTCGGTGCCCACCACCTTGGCGGCCTCGGTGAGCAGCGGCTGCGGCTCGGGGAAGACCGGCCCGTAGTGGAAGTTGAAGCGGCGGACGATCTCGCGGCTCAGCTCCAGGTGGCTCACCTGGTCGGCGCCCACCGGCACCCGCAGCGCCTTGTAGAGGATGATGTCGGCGGTCATCAGCACCGGGTAGCCGAGGAAGCCGTAGAGGGCCAGGTCGCGGTCGGTGATGTTCTCCCGGACCTCCTTGTAGGAGGGGGAGCGCTCCAGCCAGCCCAGCGGCGTGATCATGCCGAGCAGGAGGTTCAGCTCGGCGTGCTGCTTCACCTGGCTCTGGACGAAGAGCGTGGAGCGCTGCGGGTCGATGCCCGCGGCGATGAAGTCCACGAACATCTCGCGCTCGGCCCTCTTGATCTCCTCGGTGCGGTCGTAGCTGGTGGTGAGGGCGTGCCAGTCGGCCGAGAAGTAGTAGCACTGGTGGTCGGCCTGCAGCCGGACCCAGTTCGCCAGCGCGCCGTGGAGGTGGCCGAGGTGGAGGCGCCCGGTGGGGCGCATGCCGGAGACGACGATGGGGAGCGCGGGGGTGGTCATGGAGGCGGGGGGCGGTCAGGTCCCGGTGACGATGATGGCCGCGAAGAGGCGGTTCAGGAGCCCGAAGACGTAGCTGGCGGGGCCGGCGATGAGCCGGCCGCCGAGCAGCATCACGCCGATGAGCAGGAAGGGGGCGAGCCGGCTGAAGGCCTCCCACTGCGGGCGCAGCCGGTAGGGCATGAACCCGTCCACGATCCGGCTGCCGTCGAGCGGCGGCACCGGGATGAGGTTGAAGAGCGCCAGGCTCACGTTGATGCCGATGACGGACTGGAGCAGCGCGGCGACGCCGGGCGTGCCGTCCAGCGTCCCGGGCGAGAAGCGCACCAGGGCCCCGTAGGCCACGGTGGCGACCACGGCGAGGATCACGTTGGAGATCGGTCCGGCGCTGGCGGTGAGGGCCATGCCCGTGCCCATGCGGACCCCGCGGCGGAACCGCGACGGGTCCACCGGGACGGGCTTGGCCCACCCGAAGGGAATGCCGAGGAGCGGGAGCAGCACCGTCCCCAGCCAGTCGATGTGGACGAGCGGGTTCAGCGAGAGCCGGCCGGCGCGCTCGGCGGTGTCGTCGCCGAGGCGGCGCGCGGTCCAGCCGTGCGCGTACTCGTGGACGGTGAGGGACAGGATGAGGGGGACGAGCAGCATCACCCCGCGACGCAGATCGAAGCCCAACGGTAGAACCCCTTGAAAGAAGAAGCCTTCTAGCAGCGCGGGCCGGACGGGTCAACGCGAGAGGAGAACCCGCCGGATTCGCTCGCCCTTCCGCGCTCAGGCTCGGGGGTGGTGCTTCTCGTAGAGCCGCTGGGCGTGGCCGCGCTCGACGTGGGTGTAGATCTGCGTGGTGGCGATGTCGGCGTGGCCCAGCATCGCCTGCACCGCCCGCAGGTCGGCGCCGCCGGCGAGCAGGTGGGTCGCGAAGCTGTGGCGCAGCTGGTGGGGGGAGATGGCCCGCGCGATGCCGGCCGCCCGGGCGTGCCGGCCGAGGAGCTTCCAGAAGCCCTGGCGCGTCATCCGGCCGCCGCGCGGGGTGACGAAGAGGTCCCGGGAGCGGCGCCCGCGCAGGAGCCGCTCGCGGGTGCCGGCGAGGTAGAGGCGCAGCGCCTCGGCGGCCGGGCCGCCCAGCGGGACCAGCCGCTCCTTCGAGCCCTTCCCGCGCGCCAGCACCATGCGGGTCTCGAGGTGGAGGTCGTTCACGGAGAGCGACACCAGCTCGGAGACC
>JAJZTO010000288.1 GCA_021848865.1 Myxococcales bacterium | reverse complement strand
GGCGAGTCCGTAGAACATGAAGGCGTCGTCGGAGTCGGGGCTGTGGGCGACGCGGACCGTGGTCGGCATGGGCCGGCCTTATATCCCTTCAACGAACGTTGAAACAAGTCGCGCGGGGGAGTAAGGATCGCCCGCTCCATGGCCTACCGCTCGCTCAGGGCATTCCTCGACCGGCTGGAGACGGCCGGCGAGCTGGTCCGCGTCCGCGAGCCGGTGGACCCGGTGCTGGAGATGGCGGCGCTGGCCGACCGCGCCGCCAAGCAGGAGGGGCCGGCGCTGCTCTTCGAGAACCCGAGGAGCGGCCGCTTCCCGGTGGCGATGAACCTCTTCGGCACCCGGCGCCGCACCAGCTGGGCCCTCTCCTGTGACGACTACGAGGAGCCGGCGCGCGAGCTGGCGGCGCTCCTCAAGACCGCGCCGCCGCAGGGGCTGTGGGAGAAGCTGAAGCTGCTGCCCAAGCTCGGCAAGCTCGCCTCCCTCACCCCGAAGCACGTCTCCGGCGGGCCGGTGCAGGAGGTGGTGGAGCGGGAGCCCGACCTCTCGGCGCTGCCGGTGCTCACCACCTGGCCCCACGACGCCGGCCCCTTCATCACCCTGCCGCAGGTCGTCACCCGCGACCCGGAGAGCGGCGCCCGCAACGTCGGGATGTACCGCATCCAGGTGCTGGGGCCGCGCCGGGTGGCGCTCCACTGGCAGCTCCACAAGACCGCCACCGCCCACTACCGCGCCTACCGGAAGCGCGGCGAGCGGATGCCGGTGGCCATCGCCCTGGGCGGGGATCCGGCGCTCACCTACTGCGCCTCGGCGCCGCTGCCGCCGGGCGTGGACGAGTACCTGTTCGCCGGCTTCCTGCGCCAGGAGGGGGTGGCGCTGACCCGCGGCGTCACCGTGGACCTCGAGTACCCGGCCGACGCCGACCTCGTCATCGAGGGCTTCTGCGACCCGGCCGCGCCGCTGGTGCGCGAGGGGCCCTTCGGCGACCACACCGGCTACTACTCGCTCGCCGACGACTACCCGGTGCTGGAGGTGACGGCGCTGGTGCACCGCCGCGACGCGGTCTACCCGGCCACCGTGGTCGGCCCGCCGCCCATGGAGGACCTGTGGATGGGGAACGCCACCGGGCGCCTCTTCCTCCCCATGCTGCAGCTGGTCTTCCCCGAGGTGGTGGACATGTCCTTCCCCACCGCCGGGGTCTTCCACAACCTCTGCTTCCTCTCCATCCGCAAGGAGTTCCCGGGCCACGCCCGGAAGCTCATGCACGGCCTGTGGGGCTCGGGCCAGATGAGCTCCACCAAGACGCTGGTGGTCTTCGACGAGGACGTGGACGTGCAGGACCACGCCCAGTGCGCCTGGCGGGCCTTCGCCAACGTGGACGCGAAGCGCGACCTGGTGGTGGTGGACGGGCCGGTGGACGTGCTCGACCACGCCGCCCCGGCCTTCGCCCTCGGGGCCAAGGTCGGCGTCGACGCCACCCGCAAGTGGGCCGAGGAGGGCGGCCGCGAGTGGCCCGAGCCCTGCGTCCACCCGCCCGAGCTGCTCCAGCGGATGGACGCGCTCTACCAGCGGCTCGTCCCCGGCGCCGCCGCGCCGGCGCGGATGAGGCTCCCGCTCTCGCCGGCGGCGAGCTGGACCCCGAAGCGGAGCGGAGGCTAGCCGGTGGCCTCCGTCCCCCTGCCCGGCGAGGGAGCGCGCGCCCCGGCGGTGCGCGCCATGTTCGACCGCATCGCCCCCGGCTACGACCTGCTGAACCGGGTGATGACGCTGCGGGTGGACCAGCGCTGGCGCCGCCGGCTGGTCGGGGCGCTCGCCCCCCGCGACGGCGAGCTGCTGCTCGACCTCTGCGCCGGCACCATGGACGTGGCCGCCGAGGCCCGCCGCCGGGCCCCGGGCCTGCGCATCCTCGGGGCCGACTTCTCGCTCCCCATGCTGGCCCGCGGCGCCGCCAAGACCGGCCTGCCGGCGGCCCAGGCCGACGCCCTGGCCCTCCCCCTCCCGGCCGCCCGCTTCGACCTCGCCACCGTGGCCTTCGGGGTGCGCAACCTCGAGTCGCTCGACCGCGGCCTGGCCGAGCTGGCCCGGGTGCTGCGGCCCGGCGGGCGGCTCGGCGTGCTGGAGTTCTTCCGCTCCACCTCGGGCGGCTCGCGCCTGGTCCACGCCGCCTACAACCGGCTGGCGCTGCCGGTCCTGGGGCGGCTGCTCTCGCCTGACCCGGAGGCCTACCGCTACCTGGTCGCGTCGATGGAGCGCTTCGCCACCCGGGCCGAGTTCGAGGAGGCCTGCCGGCGGGCCGGGTTCGAGCGGGTGGCTGGCGAGACGCTGTTCCCCGGCGTCTGCGGGCTGGTCACCGCGGTGAGGTCGGCGTGAAGCTCGTCGTCGGCGTCAGCGGCGCCTCGGGCGCCCCCTACGCGAAGCGGCTCCTCGACTTCCTCGCCGAGCACGGCCCCTCGCTGGGCGTCTCGGTGGACGTGGTCTTCTCCGACACCGGCCTGCAGATCTGGAAGGACGAGATCGGCGCGCCGCCGCGGCTCCCCTTCCCGGTCTGGAAGAACCGGGACTTCGCCGCCCCCTTCTCGTCGGGGAGCGCCCTCGGCTACCAGGCCATGGTGGTGGTGCCGTGCTCGGCCGGCTGCATGGCGCGCATCGCCCACGGGATCTCGACGGACCTCATCGGCCGCGCCGCCGACGTCATGCTCAAGGAGCGGCGGCGCCTGGTGCTGTGCCTGCGCGAGACCCCCATCTCGCTGGTGCACGCCCGGGCCATGGTGCAGGCCATCGAGGCCGGCGCCTTCGTCATGCCGGCCTCGCCCAGCTTCTACTCGCACCCCAGGGACGTCGGGGAGCTGGTGGACACGGTGGTCTCGCGGATCCTGGACCGGCTGGAGATCCCGAACGAGCTCATGCGCCGCTGGAAGGGGCACGCCCGCGCCTCCCGGCCGGAGCCGGTGGAGGAGTAGCCATGCTCTCGTCGCTCGCCCATCGCGCCCTGGAGCGCGCCGGCCTCGGGGAGGTCCGGGACCGGGTCCTCGAGGGGAAGCGCATCACCGAGGAGGAGGCGCTGCGCCTCTTCCACAGCCCCGACCTCGCCGCGCTCGGGGCGCTCGCGAACCACGTCCGCGAGGCGCGTCACGGGGACCGGACCTTCTACAACAAGAACGTCCACCTGAACTTCACCAACGTCTGCGTGGCGAGCTGCAAGTTCTGCTCCTTCGCCCGGCCCGACGACCGCCAGGCCAGCGAGGGGTACACCATGCCCCTCGAGGAGTCGGTGCAGTCGGTGCTGCGGCGCAAGGGGAGCGGCATCACCGAGGTGCACATCGTCAACGGGCTGCACCCCGACCTGCCCTGGAGCCACTACCTGGACGTGGTGCGCAAGCTGCGCCAGGGCTGGCCCGAGCTGGCCATCAAGGCCTACACCGCGGTGGAGATCCACTTCTTCGCGGAGAAGTTCGGCAAGAGCTACGAGCAGGTGCTGCGCGAGCTGCTCGACGCCGGGCTCACCACCCTGCCCGGCGGCGGCGCCGAGATCTTCGCCTCCCGGGTGCGCCGGAAGATCTGCGACGACAAGGCCACCGCCGAGCAGTGGCTCGAGGTGCACCGGGTGGCCCACCGCCTCGGCATCAAGTCCAACACCACCATGCTCTACGGCACCATCGAGACGCTCGAGGAGCGGGTGGACCACCTGGCCCGGCTGCGGGCGCTGCAGGACGAGACCGGCGGCTTCCAGGTCTTCATCCCGCTGGCCTTCCACCCCGAGCACAACATGATCGGGAAGGCCTTCCCCAAGCCCACCGGCTTCGACGGGCTGCGCACCTACGCGGTGGCGCGCCTCTTCCTCGACAACTTCGACCACCTCAAGGCCTACTGGGTGATGATCGGCGAGCGGCTGGCGCAGACCGCGCTCAGCTTCGGCGTCGACGACCTCGACGGCACCGTCCTCGAGGAGCGCATCTACCACATGGCCGGCGCCCAGACGCCGCAGGGGCTCACCGAGGCGGGGCTGCACCGCCTCATCCGCTCCGCCGGCCGCGTCCCGGTGGAGCGCGACAGCCTCTACCACGTGCTTCGCCTGCACGGCCCGGAGGGCGCCGCCGGCGCGCCCCGCGCCGCGACCGCCTGAGGGGGCGTCAGGAGCTCCATGTCCCGGATCCGCGCCGCCGCCGTCTCGTTCCTCAACGCCCGCCCGCTCACCGTGGCGCTGGAGGGCTCCTCGCGCATCGAGCTGGTGCTGGCCGAGAGATC
>JAJZTO010000287.1 GCA_021848865.1 Myxococcales bacterium | reverse complement strand
GCTTCGGCGGGCGGCGCGCGTTCGACGCGGGTGGGGGCGGCCGCCGCCTCGGGCTGGTCGGCGCGCGCCGACGGGGTCGATGGGTTCGACGGCGGCGGCGGGCGGGTGCGCTCCCGGGCGCCGGCGATCACCGGAGCGGCGAGGAGCAGTGCGAGCGAGACGGATGTGATGCGCATGGCCAGACCTCCAGGCACGTCATAGAGCAACCTCGGTGCCAGCGGGGGGCTCTCGGTGGGGTCCTCCAACCGGCCGACGTACCAAGCAGTTTGCGCCGGGGGCGGCGGGGCCGTCGAGTGGCGTGCCGTGGAGGGACACCCTGGTGACGCCGCAAATCGACACCTGGGCGCCGCGCCGGCGCCTGGTCACGAACGGGCTTGACGCGAGCGGCGTGGGCGCGCTAATAACCGCGCTCCCTGACGTCCGGGGAGCAAAGACCTTAGGGCTCGTGGCGCAGCTGGGAGCGCGCCTGAATGGCATTCAGGAGGTCACCGGTTCGATCCCGGTCGGGTCCACCACTTCAAATGAACGCGGGCGGCCAGTGACCTGGCCGCCCGTTTCATTTGGAAGGACTCGGAGGCGCCGCTACTGCGGCTTGAACTCGGGGGGCGCGTCGGCACCCGGCCCGAAGAAGAACTGCTCGCACTGCCCGTAGAGGATCTGGGTGGTGCGGGGATCAGCCGGCGAGAGCCGGTACTCGTTCATGATCATCTTGAAGTGCTCGAGCCACATCTTCCAGGCTTCCTGCGAGATCTGGTCGAACACCCGCTGCCCCAGCTCATTGGGGAACGGCTTGAAGGTCATCCCGGGGAGCTCCCGGCCGAGCTTCCTGCACATCACCATCCGCGCCATGCGCCGCCTCGCGTCTGTCGAAAGTGGACGCGAAAAGATAGTCGATCCGCCCGGCCGATGCACGTCCGGTTGCGCGCCGCCTGGGCGGATCGGACGATCCTAGCCGAGCAGGTTGAGCGGGTTGATGGAGAGCGCCCTGGCCAGCTGTTCCAGCGTCTCCAGCGGCGGCGTGCGCTGCCCGCGCTCCAGCATCGAGATGTACGAGACCGACAGGCTGGCCTTGCGGGCGAGCGCCTCCTGCGAGAGCTTTCGGCGCACCCGCTCCGACTTGAGGTTGTCAGCAAACTTGTCAGCGAGACTGGCCATGGCGTGGTGCTCCTCGTGGATCGAAAGGCGAAGTGGTTCGCGGCATCCTGCACGGCAGATTGCGTCCGCACTGCGGGGAGTAGCACGCCGAGCGGAGGATTACTGTCCCACGATAGAGTGGCCCGGGCCGAACATCACACTCCGAGTGAATCCATCCGGGCGAGGTCAAACTGACCCATGCGCGGTCCCGGCACCACGGGGTCGCGGTACGCGGAGCGGGGGAGCCGAAGGGTCAACTCGGCTCGGTGCGCTCCTCCTCGGTGACCGGGCCAAGCAGGATGGCGTCGACACGCGCGCCCCGCGCAAACCTGGCGCGCCCCGCCGGGAGGACCGCGAGGGCGCCCACATCCGCGGAAGAGGTGAGATCCCCACTCACCTGCGTCCGAAGCGGTACCACCCACGTCTCGCCGTGGCGCGACGCCGCACGGGACCGCAGGTAGACGGCCAGCTCGGAAGGCTTCTCCTGCGGGGCGTCGAGCCGGGCCCGCACCACCACCCGTCCGGAGCCCGGAAGCCCCGCCAGCGCACGCAGCGTGGGCCGGGCGAAGAGCTCGAAGCCCACCAGCGCACTGGCCGGGTTGCCCGGCAGGCCGAAGACCAGCGTCCGCGAGAGGCGCCCGAAGAGGAGCGGCTTGCCCGGCCGCATCGCCACCCGCCAGAAGTCGATGGTGGCCCCCGCGTCGGCCAGCGCGCCGCGGACCAGGTCACGCTCGCCCACAGAGACGCCCCCGATGGTGAGCAGGACGTCGGCGGGGCGGGCTCGCTGGATGGCCCGGCGCAGCGCCGCGGGGCGATCCGGCGCGATCCCGAGGAGGCGGGGCTCGCCACCGGCCTCGCGCACCGCGGCGGCCAGCGCATGGGCGTTCGACTCGACGATCTGGCCGAGCCCGGGGCGCCGGCCGAGCGGCACCACCTCGTCGCCGGTGGCGAGGATCGCGACCACCGGCCGCCGCGTCACCGGCACGCGGACGAAGCCGAGCGCCACCGCCAGGCCGATGGCGCCGGGATCGAGCCGCGCGCCGGCCGGGAGGGCGACCGCACCGCGGGCCACGTCGCTGCCGGCCGGCCGCACGAAGCGCCCCGCCTCGCCGCCCCGCTCGAAGCGGGCCTCGGCGCCGCTCACGGCGACCCGCTCCTGCATCTCGACGTTGTCGGCGCCGCGCGGCAGCAGCGCCCCGGTGAAGATCCGCAAGCAGGTCCCGGGGCGCAGGGTACCGGGCCACGGATGGCCGGCCGCGACCGTGCCGGCGATCCGGAGCCGCGCGCCGGGGCGCGGTACGTCGCCGGCCCGGAAGGCGAAGCCGTCCATGGTGGAGGTGGCGAAGGCGGGCAGGGGCGCGCGGGCGCGAAGCGGGGCGGCCAGCGCGCGCCCGGCCGCGTCGGCCAGCGGCACCAGCACCGGCCGGAGCGGACCAAGCCGGCGCGCCTGCGCGAGGATGCGGTCGAGGGCCTCGGCCGGGGTCAGGGGCGCTGGCTGCACAGCCGACTCATAGCACCGCATGGCCCGCGCGCCAGCGTTTCCGGACCGGTCCGCGGCGCCGCCCGCAGCAGGGGTGCCGCCGGGGAGGGCCGTCGCTCCCCGGCGCGTTCACATGTAGACTGCCTGCCAACGAATGAACGACCAGAACAGGCGCGAGCGCCGCCAGGTAGCGCTCCTCTCCGCCCTCCGCACCGCCGGCCGTCCCGCCGGCGTCCAGGAGCTGCTGCAACGGGCGGGGCTCCACGCCGGCGACCAGACCTAGGCCAAGCGGATCCTGCGGGACCTGGTCCGAGACGGCACGGCGACGCGCGAGGGCAAGCGGTACAGCCTGGCCGGCGGGGCCGGTGCGGTCGAGGGTGCAGCTGGCCGCGGCGTCGCCGGTGCCGCGGAGCAACCGGGCCGGGCCGGGAAGCGCCCCCGCGGCGGCGGGAGGAGCGACGGGGTGCTCGGCACGCTGACGCGCCACCGCGACGGCTTTGGCTTCGTGGCCCGCCTCGATCGGAAGGGCGAGGACGTCTTCCTGCCGCCCGGCGAGGCCACCCGCGCCCTCGATGGCGACGTGGTTCGCGTGGAGGTGGTGCCGGGGCGGGGCGGTCGCTCGGCCGGGCGGCTGCTCGAGGTGGTGGAGCGGCGCCGCCGGTTCCTCATCGGCACCTACCGGGCCGGACGGCGCGGTGCCGCGGTGGTGCCCAACGACGTCACGCTCGGGTTCGAAGTCCCCGTCCCCGACTCGAAGCTGGCCACCGAAGGCGACGTGGTGAAGGTGGCGCTGGCGCCCGGCACCGGTCCGCTCGCGGGCGAGGTGATCGAGGTGATCGGCCGCCCGGGCGAGCCGCGGGTCGAGGTGCTGGGGGTGGCTTACGCCAAGGGGTTCGCCGACGTCTTCCCCGAGGCGGTGCTGGCCGACGCGGAGCAGGTCCCCGATCACGTCAGGCCCGAGGACCGGGCGGGGCGGCGCGACCTCACCGCGCTGCCGCTGGTCACCATCGACGGGGAAGACGCCCGCGACTTCGACGACGCCGTCTACCTGGAGCGGCTGCCGGCCGGGAAGGGGGGCGCGGCGTGGCGGCTGGTGGTGGCCATCGCCGACGTCTCCCACTACGTCCGGCAAGGCTCGGCGCTCGACGGCGAGGCGCTGCGGCGTGGCACCAGCGTCTACTTCCCGATGCAGGTGCTGCCCATGCTCCCGGAGCGGCTCAGCAACGGCATCTGCTCGCTCAATCCCGACGTGGAGCGGCTCTGCATGGTGGCCGACATGCTCATCGGCCCGCACGGCGAGCCGAAGGGGGTCGAGGTCTACCAGGCGGTCATGAAGAGCGCGGCGCGCTGCACCTACACCGAGGTGGCGCAGGTGCTCGACGGCCGGCCGGTCCCGCACCGCGAGCGGTTCCGCCCCCAGTTCATGCTGATGGGCGAGCTGCAGGAGCAGCTCACCGCCATGCGGCGGCGGCGCGGCGCCATCGACTTCGACCTCCCCGAGGCCAAGATCCTGGTCGACCAGGCCGGGCGCGTCAGCGGCATCGAGAAGCGGCCGCGCAACCGGGCCCACCGGGTCGTCGAGGAGTTCATGCTGGCCGCCAACGAGGCGGTGGCGCTCTGGTTCTCGGCGCGCGAGCTGCCGACCATCTACCGGAT
>JAJZTO010000286.1 GCA_021848865.1 Myxococcales bacterium | reverse complement strand
CGGGGCGCCGTAGTCCACGATGGGCGCGCCCAGCGCCGCCGCCGCCCAGCGGCCGGAGTTGGTGCTGCGGCGGATCTCGCTGGCGTGGCGCAGCACCAGGAACTCCACCGGCGAGGCGATGGAGGGGATCTCGGCGCAGAGGCAGTCCTCGGGCCGGAACAGGCAGCGCGGGCAGCGCAGCGAGAGGTCGGGGACGCGGGTGCGGCGCACGGAGGCGAGGATCTCACCCGATGCGCCGCCCGGTGTCGAGCCCCGCGCCCCCCGGGGCCGATCCCCGGCGCGGCGTCCTCCCCGTGCGGTCAGCCGCCGGCCAGGAACCCGAGGAGCAGCCGGGCGACCTCGGCGGGGGCGTGGCGCATCAGCATGTGGCCGGCGCCGGGGACGACCGCCTGCCGCGCGTCGGCGAAGCAGGCCCGCCGCTCCTCGAGGTCGGCGGGGAGGGGCAGCTCGGTGGCGCCGCCCTGCACCAGCAGCACCGGGCAGCGCAGGGCGGACCAGAAGGCCTTCACCCGCGCCAGGTCGAAGGGGAAGGGGGAGGGCGTGACGTGCAGCGGGTCGTGGCGGAAGGTGAAGCCGCCGTCGACCGCCCGGGTGCCGCGCTCCGCCAGGGCGCGGGCGGTGGCGGGCGGGCAGCGCGGGTCGAGGGCCCGGATGCGCTCCGCCGCCGCCTCCACGGTGGCGAAGATCCGCGACGGCCGGCCGCGCGCCTGGCGCACGGCGGCCGCCCAGGCGGCGATGCGGCGGGGCGGCGGCTCCGGCGGCTGGTCGAACTCGATCGACTCGAGCAGCGCCACGCGCCAGGCCCGCTCCGGGAAGCTGGCGGCGTACTGGGCGGCGATGGATCCGCCCATGGAGTGGCCCACCAGCGCCAGCCGGTCGCGGGCCAGGGCCTCCACCAGGTCGGCCACGTCCAGCAGGTAGTCGGTGAAGTAGTAGTAGCCGCCGGCGCCCACCCGCTCGCTGTCGCCGAAGCCCCGGAGGTCGGGGGCCACCACGTGGTGGCCGGCGGCGGCCAGGGCCGGCCCGACCTCGAGGAAGGCCCAGGCCGAGTCGAGGAAGCCGTGGAGGCAGAGGACGGTGGTCCGGCCGCCGCCGTCCCACTCCAGCACCCGCAGCCGCAGGCCGTTGGCGGTGACGTCGCGCTGCAGGGGCTCCATCGATCTCCTCGCCGCCGACCCCGACCGCGCCTAGGACGCGCCGCCGGCCGTGGCGAGCAGGAGGTTCCTCCCGGTCCGTGCGAACCCCTGCTCGGCCACCAGCAGGTCGAGGGACAGGGTGGCCAGGTCGTCGGCCGCCGGCTCGAGCCGGGGCGCCTTCTCCACGTCGAGGATCTTGGTGTAGGCGTGGCAACGGTGGCAGGCCTCGGCGCGCGCCACGCCGTCGCCCCCCTCCACCGCCAGGTAGGCGACCTGGTCGGCCTGCCGGCAGACGGCGCACTGGAGGCGGGTGAGGTGCCACTCGGAGGCGCACAGGCCGCAGGAGAGGTAGCGCAGGCGGTCCCCGGCGAGGAGCAGGCCGGCCACCGGGCCGAAGCCGCAGACCGGGCACCCGGCGTCCCCGGCGCGAGCCACCGGCATGGCGCCGACCCCCGCCGCGAGCAGGACGTAGGGAACTTGGAGCGCGGCGCCGACCAGGGGCGCGCGGGCCAGCTCGTCGGCCCCGAGCTCGCCCGAGAGGACCCGCCCCGCCAGCTCGTCCAGCGGGCCGGCGCCCGCGGCGGCGAGCTGACGGAGCGCCTCCCGGGCGGGGCCGGGCATGGCGGCCGGCTCCAGGGAGGCCAGGATCGACGACAGGGCGGCGCGCCACTCGGCGGGCGGCGGCGCGGCCACGTCCAGCGGACGTCCCGGCGGCAGGTCGCGGCCGTTGGGCGAGAGCCGCGTCGCGCCCGCGGCCGCCGCCTGCGCCTCGCACACCAGCGCCAGGAAGGCCAGGTAGTCGCCAGCGGCGTGGCCCGGCGCCAGCGCCGCGAGGCGCTGCGCCCGCCGCCGGAACCGCTCCGGCCCGGCGGGCGCCCGGAGGTACGCCACCTCTCCCAGGTCGCCGCCCGGGGCGACCTGAAGCTCGCTCATGGATCCTTGCCCGTCACCTGCCGGAACCAGGCGGGGTGGTGGAAGCGCGCCCACCTCGGGCTCACGGTCCCGCGGACCATGGCCCGGATGGAGCCGCGGGTCCAGTAGGCCGCGTAGACGTGGATGCCGATGCCCACGAACATGATGAACGCGCCGATGGCGTGCAGCAGCCCGGCCAGCCGGCGGCCGGTCGCCGGGAAGATGGGCGCGAACCAGGGCTGCCACATCACGATCCCGGTCACCGCCAGCACGGCGATGATGGGCACCATCGACCAGTACATGAGCTTCTGCCCGGCGTTGTACTTGCCGGTGTCGGTCGGGTGGTACTGCTTCCTCATGTAGGCCCACATGTTCTTCTGCCAGGCCCGGTCGGCCGGCAGCCAGTGGTTGTCCCGGACCAGGCCGGCCGCGTAGGGCGCGAAGAGGATGGCCAGCAGCACCCCCACCAGCGGGTGCAGCCAGCGCATGAACTGGCCCCCGCCGAAGAGGGCGGAGATCCAGAAGAAGACGGGGTGGAACAGCGCCAGCCCGGACAGGAACAGGAACAGGAAGACGATGGCGATGGCCCAGTGGACCACCCGCTCCCTGACGGAGTGACGCTCGATGAGGGGCTCTTGGGCGGTGGCCATGGTCACTCCTTCTCCTCGGGAACCTCGAGCGGCCCGTGGCGCATGTAGTGGAGGACGCCGGCGACGGCCACGCCCACCATGGTGACGACGCCCACGGTGCGGGCGAAGCCGGAGCGCCACAGCGCCACCAGCGGGCTGACGCTGGGGTTCCGGGGCAGGCCGTACTTCTCCGGCCGGTCGCCGTGCGGCAGCACGTAGACCACGTGGGTGCCCCCGACGCCCTTCGGGTCGTAGACCGCTGCGTTCTTGAAGCCGCGCTCCGCCAGGTCGGCGAGCCGCCCCTGGGCCTGGAAGAGCATGTCGTCCTTCGAGCCGAAGTGGATGGCGCCGGTCGGGCAGGTCTTCACGCAGGCCGGCTCCAGGCCGACCGAGACGCGGTCGGAGCAGAGCGTGCACTTGTAGACCTTGGAGTCCTCCTTGCGCAGCCGCGGGATGTTGAAGGGGCAGCCGCTGATGCAGTACCCGCAGCCGATGCAGCTCTCCTCGTGGAAGTCCACGATGCCGTTGGCGTACTGGACGATGGCGCCGGGAGAGGGGCAGGACTTCAGGCAGCCCGGGTCGGAGCAGTGGAGGCAGCCGTCCTTGAGGATCAGCCACTGGAGGCTGCCGTCGATGTTCTCCTCGTAGAACCGCATCAGCGTCCAGGTCTGGTCGCCGAGGTCGGGGGGGTTGGTGTAGAGCCCCTCGTTCACGCCCACCGTCCCGCGCAGGTCGTTCCACTCCATGCAGGCCGACTGGCAGGCCTTGCAGCCGATGCAGCGGGAGACGTCGATGAGCTTGGCCACCTCCAGCGGCTGGCGGGCCGAGGGGCCCTCGAAGGTGGTGGCCGAGCGGTTCCGGATGTCGAGCGATTGGAGCGCCATGGCGTCCCCCTAGGCCTTCTGCACGTCGACGAGGAACGCCTTGAACTCGGGCGTCTGGATGTTGGCGTCGCCGACGGACGGGGTCAGCGTGTTGGCGATGGGCCCCGCCTTGGTGAGCCCCTCGAAGCCCCAGTGGATGGGGATGCCGACGGTGTGCACCGTCTTCCCCTGGATCTGGAGCGGCTGGATGCGCTTGGTCACCATGGCCTTGGCCTTGATCTGGCCGCGCTTCGACCGGACCACCACCAGGTCGCCCTGGCGGATGCCCTTCTCCTGGGCCAGCCCCTCGCCGATCTCCACGAACATCTCCGGCTGGAGCACCGCCGCGATGCGCGTGTGCTTGGTCCAGAAGTGGAAGTGCTCGGTGAGCCGGTAGGTGGTGCCGACGTAGGGGAACTCCTTCGCCGCCCCGCGCTTCGCCAGGTCGTCCGGGTAGACGCGCGCCGCCGGGTTCCAGTAGGCGCGCGCCTCCTTGGGCGCGAACGGGTTCGACTCCAGCGGGGACTCGAAGGGCTCGTAGTGCTCGGGGAAGGGTCCCTCGGCCATGAGCGGCGCGAAGAACCGCGCCACGCCTTCGGGGTTCATGATGAACGGGCCGACGTCCTGGTCGGGCGCCGCGTCGGGCCGCATGTCGGGGATGTCGGCGCCGGCCCACTTCTTCCCGTTCCAGAACATGTACTTGCGCCGCGGATCCCACGGCTTCCCGGCGGGGTTGGCCGAGGCCCGGTTGTAGAGGATGAGATCGGA
>JAJZTO010000285.1 GCA_021848865.1 Myxococcales bacterium | reverse complement strand
GGTCCAGTGCTCCTCGGGCTCGACGGTGGACCCGAAGCCGGTGGCGCTCACCCACGCCGCGGTCTGCGCCCAGGTGGCCGCGCTCACCGCGCTGGTGCGCCCCACCGCGGCCGACGTCCTGGTCTCGTGGCTGCCGCTCTACCACGACATGGGGCTCATCGGCTGCCTGCTCGGCGCCATGGGCTACCCGGGGCCGCTGGTGCTGATCGCGCCCGAGCACTTCCTGGCGCGCCCGGCGCTGTGGCTGCGCGCCCTCTCGCGCCACCGCGGGACCGTCGGCGCGGCGCCCAGCTTCGCCTTCGCCTACGCCGCGGAGCGGGTGCGCGACGAGGAGCTCGCCGGCCACGACCTCTCGGCGGTGCGGCTGCTCCTCGACGGCGCCGAGCCGGTCTCCTGCGAGGCGCTGCGCCGCTTCGCCGGGCGCTTCGCCCGGTTCGGCCTCGATCCGCGCGGCCTGCTGCCGGTCTACGGCCTCTCCGAGGCGGCGCTGGCCGTCACCTTCGCGACGCCGCGCTGGCCGCCGCGGTCGCTGCGGGCCGACGCCCGGGCCCTGGCGGCCGGAGAGGGGCTGCGGCCCGGGACCCGGGAGATCGCCTCGGTGGGCCGGCCAGTGCCGGGCGCGGAGGTGGAGCTCCGCGGTCCGGACGGCCGGGCGCTGCCGGCGGGCTCGCTCGGGCGCATCCACGTGCGCTCGCCGTCGCTGATGCGCGAGTACCTGGGCCAGCCCGCGGCCACCGCCGCGGCGCTCCCCGGCGGCTGGCTCGACACCGGGGACCTGGGCTTCGAGGTGGACGGGGAGCTCTACGTCCACGGGCGGGCCAAGGACGTGGTGGTGGTCCGCGGCGCCAACCACGCGCCCGAGGAGTTCGAGGAGTGCCTGGCCGGCCTCCCCGGGCTGCGGCCCGGCTGCGCGGTGGCGGTGGGCGCGGCGGCCGAGGACGGCGCGGAGGGGCTGGTGCTGCTCGCGGAGCGGGCCGCCCGGGCGCCGGCCGCCCGGGATCCGGCGCTGGCCGAGGTGGTGCGGCGCGCCGTCACCGAGCGCACCGGCGTCGCGCCCCGCGAGGTGCGGATCCTCGCGCCCGGCACGCTGCCGCGGACCTCCAGCGGCAAGCTGCGGCGCGGCGAGGCGCTGCGCCGCCTCCTCGCCGGGGCGCTGTCGCCGCCGGCGCCGGTGACGGCGCTGCGGCTGGCGCGGGACCTGGCCCGCTCCGCCGCCGCCCTGGCGCGGGTCCCGCGCGCGGCCGGCGCCGGGAGGAGGATCCGCCGTGGCTGAGCGGGGGCGCCGCGACCTCGTGGTGGTGGGCGGCGGCCCCGCCGGGCTGGCGGTGGCCGCGGCGGCCGCGGCCCGCGGGCTGGAGGTGCTCCTCCTCGAGCGCGGGTCGCTCCCCGCCGACAAGGCCTGCGGCGAGGGGCTGCTGCCGGCCGGGGTGCGGGCCCTGGAGGCGCTCGGCGCGCTGGCGCTGCTGCCCCCGGAGGAGCGCGCGCCGCTGCGCGCCATCCGCTGGATCGACGCCTCCGGCGCGACCGCCGAGGCGCGCTTCCCCGGCGAGGGCGGGCTCGGCGTCCGGCGCACCGCCCTCTCGGCGGCGCTCCTCGCCCGGGCCCGGGCCGCCGGGGTCGAGGTGCGGGAGCGGACCCCGGCCGTCTCCCACCGGCGCGGCCCCTCCGGCGTCGAGGTGGCGACCCCCTCCGCCGTCGAGCGGGCCGCGCTGCTGGTGGCGGCCGACGGCCTCTCCTCGCCCATCCGCGTGCGCGAGGGGCTGGACCGCCCGGTGGGCGGGGTGCAGCGCTTCGGCGTGCGGCGCCACTTCGGCGTCGCCCCCTGGACCGACGCGGTCGAGGTCTGGTTCGGGGAGGGGCTGGAGGCCTACGTCACGCCCTGCGGCCCGCGGCGCGTCGGCGTGGCGCTGCTCCACGAGGCCTCGGCCCGCTCCTCCTTCGGCGAGATGCTGGAGCGCTTCCCCGCGCTCCGGGCGCGGCTCGGGCGGGCGCCCTTCGCGTCGGCGCAGGCCGGCGCCGGCCCGCTGCAGCGCGAGGCCTCGGCGCGGATCCGGGACCGGCTGGTGCTCCTCGGCGACGCCGCCGGCTACGTCGACGCCATCACCGGCGAGGGGCTCTCCCTGGCCCTGGAGTCGGCGCTGGAGCTGGGGCGGGCGCTGCCCGGCGCCCTGGCGCGCGGCGCCGGGGAGGCGGCGCTCGCCCCCTGGGAGCGGGCGACGGCGCGCCGCTTCCGCGTCTACGCGGCGCGGACCCGCTTCGTGCTCGGGCTGGCCCGCCGGCCCGAGGCCCGGCGGCGCGTGCTCTCCGCCGCGGCGCGCCATCCGCGGGCGCTCGCGCGCCTGGTGAGCTGGGCCGTCGGCTAGCCCGATTTGCCGGCGGCGGCGCGGCCGTTCCGTGCCAAGATGCGGGGCGGAGGTCACGCATGCGCTCCGCCGTCCTCGGTGCCGGTTCCTGGGGCACCGCGCTCGCCTCGGTGCTCGCCGGCAAGGGCTACCCCACCTCGCTCTGGGGCCGCGATCCCGTGGTGATCGGGGCGCTGGCCCAGCGCCACGAGAACCCGCGCTACCTGCCCGGCATCACCCTGCCGGCCTCGCTCTCCGCCACCACCGACCTGGCGCGGGCGCTGGAGGGGGCCGAGCTGGTGGTCCTGGCGGTCCCGTCCCACGCCATCCGCCAGGTGGCCATCGAGGCCAAGCGGCTGATCCACGCCGGCACGCCGCTGGTCTCGGTCGCCAAGGGCATCGAGGTGGACACCTTGATGACCATGAACGAGGTGCTGGAGGACGTCCTCCCGGTGCCGCTGCACCCCTACCTCTGCTTCCTGGGCGGCCCGTCCTTCGCCAAGGAGGTGGCCCGGGGGCTGCCCACCGCGGTGACCATCGCCGGCCGCTGGGAGCGGGTGGCCAAGCAGGTGCAGGAGGCCTTCCACGCCAAGACCTTCCGCCCCTACACCTCCAGCGACATCCAGGGCTGCGAGATCGGCGGCTGCGTGAAGAACGTGGTGGCCATCGCCGCCGGCCTCTCCGACGGCATGGGCTTCGGCGCCAACGCCCGCGCCGCGCTCATCACCCGCGGCCTCGCCGAGATCACGCGCCTGGCGGTGAAGAAGGGGGCGAACCCGCTCACCCTCTCCGGCCTGGCCGGCCTGGGCGACCTGGTGCTCACCTGCTCCTCCGAGCTCTCGCGCAACCGGACCGTCGGCTTCGGCCTGGGCCAGGGCCGGAACCTGGAGGTGATCCAGAAGGAGCTGGGGCAGGTGGCCGAGGGGGTCCGCAACGCCCGGAGCGTGAACGACCTGGCGGCCCGCCTCGGCGTGGAGATGCCCATCTCCCAGACCGTCTTCCGGATGCTCTACCAGGGCGTGCCGGCCCAGGCGGCGGTGCGCGACCTGCTGGGGCGCGAGACCAAGGCGGAGCTGGAGGGCTGACGGCGGGGACGGGCCCCGGCCCCGCGAGCCGGGTCGACGCGAGCGATCGCCGCCGTCACCGCAGGGCGCGCGCGAAGAGCGCCAGCGACGAGACCAGCACGAAGAGGGCGAAGGCGCGGGAGAGCCGGCGGCTCCCGGTGCGCGCCGCCACCTCGGCGCCGGCGAAGGCGCCGGCCAGGTACCCGGCGGTCACCGCGGCGAGCAGCAGCCAGGGGAGGCCGCCCGCGGAGCCGGCGTAGATCATCACGCCGGGCAGGCCGATGGGCGGCAGCATCGCCGCCAGCGTCGTGGCCTGGGCCCGGTGCTGCGACAGGCCCACGACGCCGGTGAGGAAGGGGATCATGGCGATGGCGCCGCCCACGCCGAAGGTCCCGGCCAGGAGCCCGCCCAGGAGCCCGATCCAGAGGCCGTGCCAGGCCGAGCCGGCCGGCCGCTCGCCCGCGTGCCCCTCGGCGCCCGACCGCCAGGTCCGCCAGGCGACGACCAGCATGAAGAGGGCGAAGAGCACCCGCAGCGGGCGGTCGGGCAGGGCCACGGCGATCCGCGATCCCGCCGCCACCCCCGGGAGGAAGCCCAGCGCCAGGGCCGCGGCCAGCCGCCAGCGGATGGGGAAGCGGCGCTGGTAGGCGAGCACCGCCGGCAGGGAGACCGGCGCGAGCAGCACCGTGAGGGTGATGCCCTGGGCCTGGTGCTGGTCGAGCCCGAGGACCAGCGACAGCATGGGGACGAGCACGATGCCGCCGCCGACGCCGAAGGCCCCCGCGAGCAGCCCCCCCAGCAGCCCGGCCAGTACGCCGCCAGCGACGAGCACGCCCACATGCTATCCCACGGGTCACTTCCGAGGCCCCGAAAGAGGCCGTCCCGGCGTCTGGCCTCCGGGGCGGGGGCGA
>JAJZTO010000284.1 GCA_021848865.1 Myxococcales bacterium | reverse complement strand
GGTGGTGCCCGAGGAGGCGTGCAGCCGCACCACCTCCTCCATGGGGCAGGCGAGGAGGCCGAAGGGGTAGGTGTCGCGCAGGTCGGCCTTGACCGTGAAGGGCAGCCGGGCCAGGTCGGCCGGCGTCTGGATGTCCCCGGGCGTGAGGCCACGCTGGTCCATCCGGCTCCGGAAGTGCTCGACCCGCGCGTAGGCGAGGGCCACCGTGGAGCGGAGGCGCTGGAGCTGGACCTCCTCGAGCCGGGCGCGCGGCAGGTAGTCGGCGGCGCTGAGGGGGTGGAAGCCATTGGCAGGATCGTTCCAGGTGCTCACCGTCGACCTCCCGGGGCGGGGGCGCCCCTCGTCGAGTTCACTGTCGCTTGCCGAGCGCCGCCGCGCCGGCCTTGGCCGCTCGGGCACGTCCCTGCTGGAAGGCCTGCTCGTTCACGGCGTGGAGGCGCTCCGCCAGCGCGGCCCGAACCGCCTCGAGGAAGATCCGCTCCGGGATGTCGAGGTAGGCGGAGAGCGCGCCCAGCAGGGCCACGTTGAGGCTGCGCTTGTTGACGAGCTCCGCCTCGGGGACGAAGTCGGGGGCGAAGAGCACGCCGCCAGGGCGCAGCAGCGGGCGGGTGACCACGACCTCGGAAGGGGAGAGCACCACCAGGAAGTCGGCCTCGCCCCGGGGGATCATCGGCGAGAGCACCTTCACGCCGAAGCGGACGTCCGAGGTGACCGAGCCGCCGCGCTGGCTCATCCCGTGGACCTCGGCCTTCTTGACGTCGAACCCGGCGCGGACGGCGGCGTCGGCGAGGATGTCGGAGGCCTTGATGACGCCCTGGCCTCCCAGCCCGGCCAGGATCACGTTGGTGACGGTGGTGCTCATGCGTCCTCCGGCACGGCGCCGGGGCAGCAGGCCTGCGCGGCCCGGGTCGCCTCGGCCGCCTTCTCCCAGCCGCGGATGTCGGCCGCCGCCAGCACGCAGGGGCGCCGGGCCACGATGAGGGAGAGGCGGGGAGTGGCCAGCTTCTCCGCCAGCAGCGTCGCGAAGCCGGCCGGGTTGGCGAAGGGATCGAGGATGGCGGTGTCGATCCCCATGGCGCGGGCCAGGCCCTCGATGGAGATCTTGCCGGTGGCCTGGTGTTCGAGGGTGCGGCCGGTCCCGGGGTGCTCCTGCTGCCCGGTCATGGCGGTGATGCCGTTGTCGAGGACGATGACCACGTGGCCCAGCTCGGGTGGGTTGTAGACCATCTCCATGATCCCGGAGACGCCGGAGTGGATGAACGTGGAGTCGCCGATGATCGAGACCACCCGCCTGGCCTGATCGGCGGGGAGGACGTGGCGCAGCCCGAGGCCGACGCCGATCGAGGCGCCCATGGCCACGCAGGTGTCCAGGGCCCGGTAGGGCTCCATGACGCCCAGCGTGTAACAGCCGATGTCGCCGGCCACGATGCAGTCGAGCTTGCGCAGCGCCGCGAAGACCGGGTGGTAGGGGCAGGCCGCGCAGAGCTCGGGCGGCTTGCCCCTGGGGAGCGGTGGCTCGGGGGAGAGGTCACGGGCCAGGATGCGCCGCACCCGCGCCACGTCGAGCTCGCCGAAGCGGAACGCCTCGGGCTTCGACTCGACGGCGATCCCGGCGGCCCGGAGCGCCTCGGCGATGACCGGATCGCTCTCTTCGATGACCACGCAGCGCTTCACGCCGGCGGCGAAGGCGCGGAGCCGCTCGATGGGAAGCGGGTGGACCAGGCCGATCTTGAAGAAGCTGGCGCCCGGGGAGGCCTCGGCGGCGTGCAGGGCGCAGACGCCGTCGGTGATGATCCCCAGGTCCCTGCTGCCCTCGGTGACGGTGTGGAGGTCGCTGGCATCGCCGAAGGTGGCGATCTCGGCCAGCTTGGCCCGCAGCTTGCGGTGGGCCGGGCGGGCGAAGGCCGGGACCATGACCCGGCCCGGGATGTCCCGCACGAAGCTGGGCGCGCGCGGTGTCATCGGCGTGGCCCGCGAGGCGACCAGGGCCTTGGAGTGGCAGACCCGGGTGGTCATCCGGAACAGGACCGGAAGCGACCAGCGCTCGGAGAGCTCGACCGCCCGGAAGAAGTAGTCATAGGCTTCTTGCGGATCGGCGGGAGAGAGCATGGGCAGGCCGGCGGCGATGGCGTACCGCCGGTTGTCCTGCTCGTTCTGCGAGGAGGCCATGCCGGGGTCGTCGGCCGTGACCACCACCAGGGCGCCGGTGACGCCGGTATAGGCCGCCGTGAAGAGCGGATCCGCGGCGACGTTGAGGCCGACGTGCTTCATGGTCACCAGGGCCCGGCCGCCGCCGAAGGCGGCCCCCAGCCCGACCTCCAGCGCCACCTTCTCGTTGGGCGCCCACTGGGCACGGCCGCCGAGGGCGCCGAAGGCCTCCAGGATCTCGGTGGAGGGCGTGCCGGGGTACCCGGTCCCGAGGGCGATGCCCGCGTCTCGTGCGGCGAGGGCGACGGCTTCGTCGCCCGACAGCAGCCTCTTCTCCATCACGTCGGCTCCGGCTTGGGGATAGCACGCATTCTGGTACGCTTTTACTGGAATTGTCCAGAGACTCCTGGCGGACCGGGGTGGCGGCTGGTTGGCGCCGCCCGGGGCGACGCCCGATTCCTCGCGGGCCCGGGGGGTCCCGACGCGGACATCTTCGCTTGCCGGCACCGATCGGTTCTGGTCTCCTGAAAGGGGAGGGGGTTTCCCATGCACCGCACGCTCGCTGCCCTGACCTGCCTGGCCTTCGCCACCCCGGTGACTCGCGCCCAGGATGCGGCCCCGCCGCCGCCGCCCGCGGCCGTGGCCACTCCGGCCGGCCCGGCCGGCCCGCAGCCGGGCCAGGAGGTGGTGGTGGTGCTGAAGGACGGCCAGACGCTGAAGGGGAAGCTGGTGAGCCAGGACTCGAGCGGCGTCATCATCGAGTCCTCCGGCGGGCGGATGCAGCTCCCCGCCGCCTCGATCCAGGCCCTGGCGGCGCCCGGCAGCGAGGCCGCCGAGGGGCCGCGGCCTCGCGATCCGAACCGGACCCGCTACCTCTACTCGCCGAGCGGCTTCATGTTGCGGCAGGGCGAGGGCTACCTCTCGCAGACCGAGCTGCTCATCACCTCGGTCGGCTTCGGCCTCACCGATTGGCTCACGGTGCAGGCCGGCACCGTCCTGCCCTGGGCCTTCTATGACCCGAGCACCATGCCCTTCATCGTGGCGGTCAAGGCGGGCGGCTCGCCGTCCCAGCATGTCCACCTGGCCGGCGGCTTCCAGACCCTGGTGATCCCCGGGATCTCCGAGATGCCGGCGGTCGGGTTCCTCTTCGGCACGCTCACGCTCGGCACCGAGGACCTGCACCTCGGCATCTCGGGCGGTCCGCCCTTCGCCTTCAGCAAGGGGACCAGCACGCTGGGGTCCGCGATCATCACGGTCTCCGGCAACTGGCGCGTCTCCCGCTCCATCGCGCTGGTGAGCGAGAACTGGTTCGTGCCTGTGAACGGCTCCACCAAGGTGGTCGCCAGCGCCGCGGTCCGCTTCATCGGCGAGCGGCTCGGCGTGGACCTCGGGTTCCTCTTCCCCCAGGGCTCGTCGATCCCGGTTCCCTGGCTCGACTTCACCTGGCACTGGAACGGGCCAAGGAACTAGAGCGTCACCCTGGGCAGGTTCCGGAGCGACTCCTTCACCTTCTCGGCCGGGTACTCGAAGTCCTCCAGCTTCCCGGCGAAGTAGGCGTCGTAGGCCCCCATGTCGACGTGGCCGTGGCCCGAGAGGTTGAAGAGGATGGTGCGCGGCTTCCCCTCCGCCTTGGCGGCCAGCGCCTCGTCGATGGCGCCGCGGATGGCGTGGGAGGACTCGGGCGCCGGGATGATGGCCTCGGTGCGGGCGAAGGTGACCGCCGCCTCGAAGCAGGCCATCTGGCCGACGGCGCGGGCCTCCACCAGGCCGTGGTGCACCACCTGCGAGACCAGCGGCGAGGCCCCGTGGTAGCGCAGGCCGCCGGCGTGGATGCCCGGCGGCATGAAGTCGTGGCCCAGCGTGTACATCTTGGCCACCGGCGCCATCTTGGCGGTGTCGCCATAGTCGAAGGCGTAGACGCCCTTGGTGAGCGTGGGGCAGGAGCTCGGCTCCATGGCCAGCACCCGCACCTTCTTGCCCGCCGCCTTGTCGGCGAGGAACGGGAAGGCGATGCCGGCGAAGTTGGAGCCGCCGCCGTGGCAGCCGATGACCACGTCGGGGTAGTCGCCGGCCTCCTTCAGCTGCTCCTTGGCCTCCAGCCCGATGACCGTCTGGTGCAGGCAGACGTGGTTGAGCACCGAGCCGAGCGCGTAGCGGGTGTCGTCGTGCGTGGCGGCG
>JAJZTO010000283.1 GCA_021848865.1 Myxococcales bacterium | reverse complement strand
GATCTGCGCCGGCTCGGGCTCCCGGGTCCACGACGAGCCGGCGCGGCGGCCGCGCGCCCTGATCCACTCCCTGGACAAGGGCGGGCTGCGCGCCACCGACACGCTGGTCGCCGGCAGCGAGTAGGCGCCTTGCCCCGGCCCGCCGCCGGCGGTATCCCTTGGCGTCATGAGACCGCTGCTGCGCGTCGCCCTGCCGCTGCTCCTCGCGGCCGCTGCGCTGTTCCTCCTCTGGCGAAGCCTCCAGGGGCGCAACGAGACCCTGGCCCTCCGCGCCGAGCGCGAGCACGTGAAGCGCGAGCTGGTGGAGCGGTCGGTGGTGGCCCGGGGGCTGGCGGCGGACCGGCCGCGCGAGGCCGCCGAGGAGGGCCGGTCGCTGCTGCGCTGGTACTTCGAGGAGCTGCAGGCGGCGCGCAACCGCCACCCCGGCGCGAAGCCGGAGGGCGGGCCGCCGGCCCCGCGCCCCGGCGCCACCGGTGAGGAGCGGAAGACCTTCGAGGAGTTCGCCGGCTACGCCGCGGAGCGCATGAAGGCCCTCCGCGCCGGCGGCCTCGACCCGCTCTTCGTCGCCGGCGCCGCCGGCCTGCGGCTCGATCTCCTCGCCATCCAGCCGGGGAGGAACCCCGCCACCGGCGAGCCGGGCGTGCGCCTCGACTTCGTCCTCTGGGGCCCGCCCCGGCGGACCGAGCGGGAGGAGCGGCCCGGCGGGCGCGGCCCGGAGCGGGCGGCGCTGATCGCGACCTTCCCCCAGCTCGCCTTCCGCTTCCTCGACGCCAACGGCAAGCCCTACGGCGAGATGACCGGCTCGGGCGAGCCCTACTTGAAGCTGGCCGACCCGGAGCGCTTCGACCCCGACTTCCCGCCCGGCCTGCTGTTCGGCACCTGGTGGGTGGAGCCCTTCCCGCGGGAGGCGGCGCGGGTGGCGGTGAGCCTGCAGGTGTCGGTGCCGGGCAACTCGGCGGCGGCGCTGGCGCCCACCTTCTCCGTCGAGGCGCCGGTGGCCGAGGCCTGGAAGCTCGCCCCGGGCCAGGCCTTCCAGGGCATGCCCCGCGAGGATCCGTCGCTGGCCCCGGCTCCGCGCGGGAAGCAGCGGTAGTGGCCGCGCCGCGCAAGCCGCGGCCGCCGCGGCGGGAGGAGGCGCCGGCGGCGCCGCCGCTCCCGTCGCCGGACGGCGCGGTCTCGCTGCACGGCCTCTCGCGCGACCAGCTCTCGGTCTTCCTCTACCTGGCGCTCCTCCCCGAGGAGACCGCCCGGCTGGCGAAGGACTGGAAGCTCTCCCAGCCCGGCTTCCGCACCGGGGCGCTCGGGGAGGTGCAGCGCTGCGACCTCATCGCCGACGAGATCCGGGCCGTCCCCGAGCGCGGCGCGGCGGTCCTGGAACTGCTGCGCAAGGCCTTCGGCGCCCTGCCGCTCGCCGGCTGGCGCATCGACGGACCCGGCGCCGAGGAGCTGGGCGGGCTGGTGCAGGGAGACGCGGCGCTGGCGATGGTGCTGTGGCGCCTGCTCGCCGACCCGTCGCCCGAGGTCCAGGCGGTGGTCCGGCCCTGGCTCGACGACCTGGCGCGCCGCCACTACGGGCCGGCGGAGGGGGAGGGTGCCGGGGCGGAGGCCGGTGCGCCCGAGGGCGGGCGGGGGGCGCCCGCCGAGGGGGCCGAGGGTCGGCTGCGGAAGGCCTCGGCGCAGCTGGAGGAGGCGCGGCGGGAGGCCGCGGCGGCGCACGAGCGCGCCGAGGCGCTGCGGCGCAAGGAGGAGGAGGCCCGCGAGCGGCTCCAGGCGCAGCTCAAGGAGGCGCGGGCCCGGGAGGCGTCGGCGGCCGCGGAGGCGGCGCGGGCGCGGGAGGCGGCCGAGGGCGCGCGGCGGGAGCAGGCGCGCGTCGAGGCGGCCCTGGCCGCGGTCCGGGGCGAGGACCTCTTCGCGGAGGCGCAGCGGGCCCGGGCCCAGGCGCGCGACCTGGAGGGCCGGAGCGCGGCGCTGGAGGGACGGCTGGCGCGGGCCCGGGAGCGGGAGGAGGCGCTCGAGCGCGAGCTGGCGGCGGCCCGGGCGGCCACGCCTTCGCCGGCGCCGGCCGGGGCGGCCGCCGTTGGAGCCGGGGGCGTGGGCGAGCCCGCGGGCGACGAGGCCGAGGCCCAGGCGAGCTGGCTCTTCCCCGTCTACACCAAGGAGTTCTACGACTCGCTGGAGGGTTGGGACCGGCGCATCCAGCGCGCCGCCTTCAAGCAGGCCCACCTGCTCGCGACCGACCACCGCCACCCGAGCCTGCGGGCCCTCCCGCTGGAGGGGTTGCCGGGCTACTACCGGGTCCGGGTCGCGACCGACGTGCGGCTGCTGTACCGGCGCGGCGAGCGGCAGAACGCGGTGGAGATCCTCTCCCTCATCGACCGCGAGGACCTGGACCGGTACGTGCGCCAGGCGAAGACGCGGTCGGGGTAGGGCTAGCTCATCCGCCGGTACAGCCCGACCACCACGCCGAGGATCATGGTGTTCTTGAAGTCCTCCTTGCGGACGTAGATGGGGGCCATGCGCGGGTTGGAGGGCTGGAACCGGACCCGGTCCCCCTCGAAGTAGACGCGCTTCACGGTGGCCTCGTCGTCGATGAGGGCCACGACGATCTCGCCGTCGGCGGCGGTGAGCTGCTTGCGCACGAAGATGTAGTCGCCCGAGAAGATGCCGTCGCCGATCATCGAGTCGCCCTGGACCTTCAGCCCGTAGACCTTGCGGCCGGCGTTCCCGAGCAGGAAGGCGTCCACCTGGACGGTGTCCTCGATGCGCTCCTCGGCGAGGATGGGCTGGCCCGCGGCCACCCGGCCGACGATGGGCACCTCCACCAGCCGGACCGGCGCCGGCCGGGCCTGGGAGGCGCGGTGGATGGGGATGACCTTGCCCCCGCCCAGGACCTCGCGGGCCGCGGAGGTGGGGATGACGGCCCGCGACTTCACCGGGTCGCGCGCCAGGAAGCCCTTCTTCTCCAGGGCCTTCAGGTGGTCGTTCACCCCGTTGGTGGAACGGATGTCCAGGGCCTCGCCGATCTCGCGGATGGTCGGCGGGTAGCCGGCCTCCTCGATCTGGCGGGCGATGAATCGAAGCACCTCGAGCTGGCGATCGGTCAGTCCGTGCATGGCGCGCTCCTGAACGGGAGTATACTGTTGTTGCGTTCAGATGCAACTTCGCGGCGCTCCGTCGCCTTGCGGCCCCGGGGGGGCGCCGCTACGGTGCCCGGCGTGAACCCGCCGCGCGTCCTGCAGGCCCTGTCGCTCTCCGCCCGGGCGGTGGGGCGGGCCCTCTGGCTGGCGCCGGTCGGCTTCCTCATCACCTTCCTGGCCCGGGCAGCGACCGCGCCGGCCGGCCTGTTCGTCGGCGCCATGGCCGTCCGCGGCGCCTGGGCCAGCGGCGCCCCGGGGGCCGATCCGGCCTCGGTGGCCGGCGGCGTGGTCACGGCCCTGACGGCGCCGCGGACCGTGCTCACCGCGCTCGGGCTCTGGCTGGCCGGGCTGCTGCTCCGGGGGGCCCTGCGGGTGCTCTGGCTCGCGGGCGCCGTGCCGACGCTGGGCGAGGCGCTCTCGGGCCGGCAGGCACCGGCCTTCGCCGCCGGCGCGTCCTGGGGCTACCGGCGGGTGCTGGGCACGGCGCTGCTCGGCGCGCTCCTGGAGGCCGCGGCCGCCGGCTCGGCGCTCGGCGCGGCAGTGGCCGCGGGCGCCCTGACCGTCCGGCTCGCCGGGCGGGGCGGCCACGCCGGGGCGGCGCTGCTGGTGGCGCTCGCGCTCACCGCCGCCGTGGCGGTGCCGCTCGCCGCCGGCCTGCTCGCCGACGCGGCCCTGTCCCGTGCCGCGCTCCGGGCCGAGGGGCCGGCCACCGCCTTCGTGGCCGCGGCGGTGCGGCTCGGCCACCGGCCGGCCGCCTTCGCGGCGGTGGCGCTGGGCGTGGGGCTGGGCGTGCTGGTGATCGGCGGCTCGGCCGACCTGCTGGCCGGAACGGCCGTCCAGGCGGTGGCGGCGCGGGTGCCGCCGGCGCTGCTCGTCGTGCCGGAGCTGGCCGCGGCGGTGGTCGGCGCCATGGCGGCGGCCCTGATGGAGCTGTGGCGGCTGGGCGCTGTGGCGGCCCTCGCCTGCCACGCGGCCCCGGGCGACCCGTAGCCAGGGGCCGGCCCGGGCGGTCGCGTCTAGCGGCGGCGCCGCACCAGCAGGATGGGGAGCCCCAGCTCGGCCACCAGCCGCTCGATCGCCTCGTCCTCCAGCGCCGGGCTGCGGGGCTCGGCGATGAGCGCCAGGGCGGGGCGCGGGGCGGCGGAGCGCGCCGGGCGCCGCGGCGGCGCCTCGACGAGCCGGCCGGCCAGGCCCGCCCGCGCCAGGGCCGCG
>JAJZTO010000282.1 GCA_021848865.1 Myxococcales bacterium | reverse complement strand
CGACCTCGTCACCCTGAACGTCCTGGAGCGGCTGCTGCTCGACTTCGACGGGAGCGTGCTGCTCGTCACCCACGACCGCTACTTCCTCGACAAGGTGGCGACGGCCATCCTGGCCTTCGACGGGGGAGGCCGGGTGACGAGGTGGGAGGGGAACTACGACCTGTACCGGCGGCTCGCGGCCCAGGCCGAGCAGGCCGCCGAGGCGGAGCGCGCGCGCGGGGCGGGCCCGGGCGCGGCCCCGCGGGCGGCGAAGGGCGGGGCGGCCGCCGGGCCGGAGCCGGGGCCGTCGCGCCGGCCCGGGAAGCTCTCCTTCAAGGAGCAGCGCGAGTACGACGGCATCGAGGCGGCGATCCTCGCGGCCGAGGAGCGGAAGGGCGGGCTCGAGGCGGCGCTCGGCGACCCGGCCACCTACCGGACGGGCGGCGGCGCGGTGGCCGGGCTCAAGGCCGACCTGGAGGCGGCGACCGCCGAGGTGGAGCGGCTGTACGCCCGGTGGCAGGAACTGGAGGCGCTCCGGACGGCGCCCGCGAAGGGGCCGTAGGCGGGCGGCCGGCGACCCGCCGGCGGCGGGGCGGGGACTCGCGCCTGAGCGCGGAACCGTGATGCGGATGCAGGCGCCGCACGAGGCACGCGGCGGAGCGGGTAGAAGATTGGCGCGCGATACAGGACTCGAACCTGTGGCCCTCAGCTCCGGAGGCTGATGCTCTATCCATCTGAGCTAATCGCGCGTGCGAGAGGCGTGTGTAGTGCACCCCCGGCCGGAAGGCAAGCAGGCCTGTCGAAGCGGGCGGCCGCGGGGGGGGCCGGGCGCGCTCCTCGAGGTGCTCCGGTATCCCACCCCGTCCGGGTCGTTCTGTGCTTGAACCAAATGGGTGCGTCATGGTATCGCACGCGCCCCGATGCCCATCCACAGCACAGAACAACTGCTCCGGGCCGTCGCCGTCGCCTCCGCGGCCGCCGCCCTCATCATCATCCTCTGGTACCTGATCCGGCGCCCGCCCCTCGGCCGCCTCACCAAGGCCCTGCTGCTCATGGGGCTCGGCGTCTTCCCGGCGGTGGTCTCGCTCACCGGCAACATCGCCGGCTTCGAGTACACGCTCTCGCGCCCGTTCTGCGGCTCCTGCCACGTCATGGGGCCGTACCTGCGCGACGCCGAGGACCCGAAGTCCACCAGCCTCGCCTCCATCCACAGCCACAACCTCAAGTTCGGCGAGAACAGCTGCTACAACTGCCACGCCGACTACAAGATGTTCGGCGCCATCACCACCAAGCTGAACGGGATGCGCCACCTGTTCATGTACATCACCGAGTACGCCAACACCGGGCCGGACGGCGAGGGCGGGCCGCTCATCAAGCTCTACCGGCGGCACGACCTGGAGACGCACAAGATCACCGACGAGCAGTTCAACGCGCAGATGAACGGCATGTGCATGCAGTGCCACTCCACCTACGCCGCCGTCTGGGTGGAGAAGCACGGCGACTTCGCCCCCGACGTGCGGAGCTTCAAGCAGCTCTGCATCGACTGCCACGACAACATCCACCCGCTGGCCCTGTCGCGCCGTCCCGGCGCCCCGAAGGAGGGCTCCCGGTGAAGCACGTCCAGGTGAAGAAGCTGGTGCTGCTCTCCTCGGTCGCCACCGTCGTGGCGCTGGGCATGATGGTGCTCGCCATCCTGGCCCCCAAGCCGCTCATCCTGGTGCTGGCGATGAGCGTCGGGCAGGGGATCGGCATCCTCTCGCTGGCGCTGTTCCTGCTCGCCATCGTCCTCGACCTGCAGGCCGGCGGCGCCGCCTACGAGGCGGCCCTCGAGGCCAACCGCGAGGCCGTGGACGACGACCGGCCCTAGGGGCCCTTCCCGGACCCTCGCCGGATCGGCGTGCCCCCTCCCGAGGGGGCTGCGCCGCGGCCGGTCGCCACCTCCCGGAGTCCCGCGCCGGCGGGACCCCGTCCTTGACCCGTGGGATGGTGGCTGCTAACACAGGCGCACCGGGCGCAGGGCAGGATGGGAGGCCGCACCATGGCTGTTCGTGCCATCGCGATCGAGGACGACGAGGCGGTGGCGCGGCTCATCGCCCAGGTCCTCTCCAGCCATGGTTTCGAGGTCTGCGGCACCGCCTTCACCGGCGAGGACGGCGTGGCGCTGGCCCGCAAGGAGAAGCCGGACGTGGCCCTGGTGGACCTGGGCCTCCCCCGCATGAGCGGCGAGGAGGTCATCCAGGCCATCCACAAGGAGCTGCCCAAGACCAAGTGCCTGGCGCTGACGGCGGTCGACATCCCCGCCCGCGTGCTGGCCGCGCTGCGCTCCGGCGCCGCGGGCTACATCTTGAAGCCCTTCCACGCCGCCGAGCTGACCCGGGCGGTGGAGGACGTGCTCTCCGGCGAGGCGGCGCCCATCAGCCCCCGGGCCGCCAAGGTGCTGCTCTCGGAGCTGCGCGGCGATCCGCCCGAGCAGCGGACCGGCCCGGCCCTCTCCAAGCGCGAGCTGGAGGTGCTGGAACTGCTGGTCCACGGCCACACCTACGCCGACGTGGCCCAGGCCCTGGGCATCGCCGAGGGCACGGTGCAGACCTACGTGAAGCGCATCTACGAGAAGCTCGACGTCTCGACCAAGGCCGAGGCGGCGCTCCTCGCGGTGGCGCGCGGGCTGGTGAAGCCGTAACGGAAACCCGGTCGCCCGGGGCCCGGGCGGGACGTGGGGCGTGGCGGAATGACCTGGGGCGCCTTGACTATGGGCGCTCGGTCCCTATAATGGCGCCCTTTCGGACGCCGCAGAAGCAGCGCAAATGCGCGTGAATATTGACGAAATCAAAGAGGGCGGTCTCGACCGCTCCTGGGAATTCCCCCCCGCCCGCCTGGACGAGATCCTCGCCGGCGATCCCGCCGGCTACCGGGCGGGGTCGGCCACCCGGATCTCCGCCCACCTGGAGCGGTTCGGGGAGCGCGTGCTCCTGCGCGCCCGGAGCCGGGCCGAGCTCACCGCCCCCTGCGGCCGCTGCCTCGCACCCGTCGCCGTTCCGCTGCCGGTGGACTTCTCCCTCACCTTCGTCCCGGCCGAGAAGCGCCGCGAGGAGGAGGCCGGCGAGGCCGGCGAGCGCGGCAAGGCCCGCGTCGCCGGGAGCTTCGGCGACGAGGACGTGGCCGAGGAGCACTACGCGGGCCACGAGATCGACCTCGACCCGGTGGTCCGCGAGCAGATCCTGCTCGCGCTGCCGGGCTACCCGCTCTGCCGCGAGGACTGCAAGGGGCTCTGCCCCGTCTGCGGGCAGAATCGGAACGAGCGGGAGTGCGGCTGCGACCGGCACGTCCCCGACCCGCGCTGGGCGGGGCTCGAGAAGTTCCGGTCCAGGACCAAGTAGCACCGCCAGGAGGAGCACACCGTGGGCGTCCCGAAGAAGCGCACCAGCTCGATGCGTCGCAACCGCCGCCGCGCCGCCAACTTCAAGATCAAGCCGGCCAACGTCACCCTCTGCCCGAAGTGCAAGGAGCCGGTGCTGTCCCACCGGGTCTGCCCCTCCTGCGGGACGTACAAGGGCCAGCAGGTCACGGCCGGCGAGTAAGCCTTGCCCTCGCGCCGCCTGGCTCCCGTCGCCGTGGACGCGATGGGGGGCGACAACGCTCCCGGGGCGATCGTCCAGGGTGCCATCAACGCGGCGCGGCACGGCCTGCCGGTGGTGCTGGTCGGCCCGGAGGCCCGGGTGCGCGAGGAGCTGGCGCGCCACCGCGCCGGCCAGGGGCTGCCCATCACCGTGTACGGCGCCTCCGAGGTGATCGAGATGGGGGAGCACCCCGGCCAGGCGATGCGCCGGAAGAAGGACAACTCCATCCGCGTCTGCTTCGAGCTGGTGAAGCGGGGCGAGGCCTGCGGCATGGTCTCGGCCGGCAACAGCGGCGCGGTGATGGCCGGCGCCATGTTCGTGCTGGGCCGCACCGGCTCGGTGGAGCGCCCGGCCATCATCGCCGTGCTGCCGACGCTGAAGGGCCAGACCATCATGCTCGACGGCGGCGCCAACGTGGACTGCAAGCCCGTCCACCTGGTGCAGTTCGGCCTCATGGGCGAGCTCTTCTCGCGCCGGGTCCTGGGCGTGGCCCGGCCCAAGGTGGCGGTGCTGTCCAACGGCGAGGAGGAGGGCAAGGGCACCGACCTCACCCGGGCGGCGGCGGCGGCCCTGCGCCACGCCCCCATCGACTTCCGGGGGTACTGCGAGGGGCGCGACCTGCTCGCCGGCGAGCTCGACGTGGTGGTCACCGACGGCTTCACCGGCAACGTGGCCCTGAAGACCATGGAGGGGACGGCCCGGGTGGTCAGCGAGTACGTGAAGCAGGCCCTGCGGAGCACCACCGCCTCGAAGATCGGCGGGCTGCTCG
>JAJZTO010000281.1 GCA_021848865.1 Myxococcales bacterium | reverse complement strand
GCCAGGCCGCGCCGCTCCCGGTCGGTGAGCGGGATGAGGCGGGCCAGGTCGTCGGCGCCGCGCAGGGCGTGGCGCAGCTGCCAGCGCCAGTCGTTCCACTCCGCCTCGGCGACGCCCGGGAATCGGTCCTGCCAGCCGGCCATGAGGGCGCGGAACCTAGCCGCCGCCGCCCCGAGAAGTCAAACGCCGAGCGCCTGCCCCGGGGGCTCCACGGGGCTATGATGGAGCGCATGGACGGGATCCCGCAGCGCCAGGAGCTCCCGGAGCCGCTGCCCGCGGGCGAGCCGCGCCCGGCCGACCCGGTCCGGGCCCGCTTCCCGCCCGGCCCGCGCGCCGCCTGGAGCGCCGTCCCCGACGCCCAGTGGAACGACTGGCACTGGCAGCAGCGGGAGCGGGTCACCACCCTGGCCCAGCTGGAGAAGGTGATCCGCGTCACCGACGAGGAGCGGCGCGCCTGCGTCGAGACCGACGCCGTGTTCCACATGGGCATCACGCCCTACTACGCGGCGCTGATGGACCCGGAGGACCCGCACTGCCCGGTGCGGCTCCAGTCGGTGCCGACCATGGGGGAGCTCTTCGCCTCGCCGGCCGACCGCGAGGACCCGCTGGCCGAGGAGCGGGACATGCCGGTGCGCGGCATCACCCACCGCTACCCGGACCGGGTGCTCTTCTACACGACCCACAACTGCCCGGTGTACTGCCGCCACTGCACCCGCAAGCGGAAGGTGGCCGACCCGACCAGCGCCGCGGCCCGGCAGCAGATCGAGGAGGCGCTCGACTACATCGCGCGCCACGCCGAGATCCGCGACGTGGTGATCTCGGGCGGGGATCCCCTCTCCCTCTCCGACGACCGGCTCGACGACATCCTCGGGCGGCTGCGGGCCATCCCCCACGTCGAGATCTTCCGGCTGGGCACGCGCAACCTGGTCACCCTCCCCCAGCGCGTCACCCCGGCCCTGTGCGCCATGCTGCGCAAGCACCACCCGGTCTACGTCAACACCCACTTCAACCACCCCAGGGAGTGCACCGCGGAGGCCTTCGAGGCGGCGCGGAGGCTGGCCGACGCCGGCTGCGTCCTCGGGAACCAGATGGTGCTGCTCAAGGGCGTGAACGACGACCCGAGGACGGTGCTGGAGCTGAACCACAAGCTCCTGCTGATGCGCATCCGCCCCTACTACATCTACCAGTGCGACCTGGCGAAGGGCATCAGCCACTTCCGCACGCCCATCGAGAGCGGGCGCAAGATCATGCGGGCGCTGCGCGGCCACACCAGCGGGCTGGCGGTGCCGCACTTCGTGGTGGACGCCCCGGACGGCGGCGGCAAGATCCCGGTGAACCCCGACTACGTGGTCCGGCACCAGGGCAAGACCTGGGTGTTCCGGAACTACGCCGGCAAGGAGTACACCTACTACGAGCCCTGAGGGCGCGGCGGGCCGAGCGGGCCCGGCGCGGCCGCGGCGCGCTGGCGAGCCGGCGCCGCGGCGGCCTCGGTGGCGCGCCGCCCCGCCTACCCGACCGCGACGACCTCGATCTCGAGACGGGCGCCGCGCGGGAGCGCCGCCACCTGGACCGTGGACCGGGCCGGGAAGGGCGCGGTGAAGAAGCGGGCGTAGACCTCGTTCATCGCCGCGAAGTCGGCGAGGTCCACGAGGAACACCGTGCTCTTCACCACCTGGGCGCAGGTCAGGCCGGCGCCGGCCAGGACCGCCTCGACGTTGCGCAGCGCCCGCTCGGCCTGGGCGCGGACGTCGCCGGGCACCAGCTCGCCGGTGGCCGGGTCGAGCGGGATCTGGCCGGCGCAGTAGAGGGTGGAGCCTCCCGCGCGCTCCACCAGCACGGCCTGGCTGTACGGTCCGATGGCCCGGGGGGCCGCCTCGCTGGCGATGATCCGGTTGGGCATGGGACGGGAGGATAGCCGAAGCGCCGGTCAGGCGCCCTCGGCCTCCTGGTTCTCGGCGTCGGAGTAGAGCCGCTCCACCGAAATCACGCCCTCGACCTTCCCCACCTGCTGCATCACCTCGCGCAGGGCCTTCAGGTCGCCGATGGCGAACTCGAAGGTGTTCACCGCCTTGGCGTCGCCGATGGTGCGGCAGTTGGCGGTGGTGATGTTCATCCCCGCCTCGCTGATGACGTGGGAGATGGAGGCCAGCACGCCGGGCCGGTCGTCGGTGATCACCTTGATGGAGACCGGCCGCCGGTGCTCCGAGGCCTTCACGTCCCAGGCCACGTCCACCCGGCGGGCCGGGTCGATGTCCAGGGTCTTCTCGCAGCCGCGGGCGTGGACGGTGATGCCGCGCCCCCGGGAGACGAAGGCCACGATGGGGTCGCCCGGCACCGGGTTGCAGCAGCGGGCGAAGCGCACCAGCACGTCGTCGAGGCCGCTGACGCGCACCGCGCCCGAGGTCCGGCCGGCCACCTTGCGGAAGAGCTCGGTGAGCCGCCCGCCGGGCGCCGGCGCCGGCTCGGGCGGGGCCCCGTCCAGCTTCTCGTGCGGGACGAACCTCTGCAGGAACTCGCGGGGCGAGACCTTCCCGTACCCCAGCGCCACCAGCAGGTCGTTGCCCTGCTTGTAGCCGGCGCCCGAGGCCATCCGGTCCAGGTCGCCGGCCTTCTGGAGCTTGTGCAGCGACAGCCCGTAGCGGCGCAGCTCCCGCTCGGCGATCTCCAGGCCGATCTCCAGCGAGCGCTTCTGCTCCAGCTGCCGGACGTAGGCGCGGATGCGCGCCTGGGCCCGGCTGGTCCGCACGAAGCCGAGCCAGTCCTTGGACGGGTGCGACGAGGGCGAGGTGAGCACCTCGACGGTGTCGCCGTTCTTCAGCTTGTAGCGCAGCGGGACGATCTTGCCGTTCACCTTGGCGCCGACGGTGTGCTCGCCCACCTTGGAGTGGACGGCGTAGGCGAAGTCCACCGGGGTGGCGCCGCGGGGCAGGCTCTTCACGTCGCCCTTGGGCGTGAAGACGAAGACCTCGTCGGCGAAGAGGTCCACCTTGACGGTCTCGATGAACTCCCGCGGGTCGGGCAGCTCGCGCTGCCACTCCAGGAGCTGGCGCAGCCAGGCGAACTTCTGGGCGTCGGCGTCCTTGCCGGCGCCCGGCTTGCCCTCCTTGTAGGCCCAGTGGGCGGCCACGCCCTCCTCGGCGATGCGGTGCATCTCCCGGGTGCGGATCTGGATCTCCACCCGCTCCGCCTCGGGCCCCACCACCGTGGTGTGGAGCGACTGGTACATGTTGGGCTTGGGGATGGCGATGTAGTCCTTGAAGCGCCCCGGCACCGGCTTCCACAGCGAGTGGACGAAGCCCAGCGACTCGTAGCACTGGGCCACCGAGTCCACGATGACGCGGAAGGCGATGAGGTCGTGGATCTGGTCGAACTCCAGGTTCTGCACCCGCATCTTCCGCCAGATGGAGTAGACGTGCTTCACCCGGCCCTTCACCTCGGCGGGGATGCCCTGCTCCTGCAGCTTGCCCTGGATGATGCCCACCACCTCGACGATGAAGCGGTCGCGGGCCTGGGCGCGGTTGGCGATGCGCTCCTTCAGCTCGGCGTACTCGGCCGGGTTCAGGTACTTGAAGGAGAGGTCCTCCAGCTCGATCTTGATCCACTGGATGCCGAGCCGGTTGGCGAGCGGGGCGTAGATGTCCAGCGTCTCCCGGGCGATCCGCTCCTGCTTCTCCGGCGACATGAAGTCCAGGGTCCGCATGTTGTGGGCCCGGTCCGCGAGCTTCACCAGCAGCACGCGGATGTCCTTGGCCATGGCCACGACCATGCGGCGGAAGTTCTCGGCCTGCTTCTCCTCCTGGGTGTTGCCGGCGCTGAACTGGGAGAGCTTGGTGACGCCGTCCACCAGCTCCGCCACCTCCTCGCCGAAGATCTCGGCGATCTCCTCCCGGGTGGCGAGGGTGTCCTCGATGGTGTCGTGGAGCAGGCCGGTGACGATCGAGGCCTCGTCGAGCCTCATCTCCGCCAGGATGCCGGCCACCTCCAGCGGGTGGACCAGGTAGGGCTCGCCCGACTTGCGGATCTGCCCCTGGTGGACCTTGGCCGAGTAGACGTAGGCCTTCTTGATGACGTCGAGGTCGGCACCCGGCGCGTAGCCGGAGACCCTGTCCAGGATGTCGTTCAGCCGCAGCACGCCGAGCCTCGAAGCGTACCTGCCGCTTCCCGGCGCGGCAAGCCGCCGTCCTCCTTTCGTAACGGCGGGTGGCGGCCCCCGCCACGGGCGGGGCGCGCCCTCCCCGGCGCCGCGCCGGTTGAGCACCGGGCGGGGGTCGCGGTAAGACAGCCGAGGGAGGTCCCCGTGCTGAAGTGCAACGGTTGCGGAGCGGCGCTGGACCTGACCATGGCCAGCTGCCCGGCCTGCTGTGCCGAGGTGCCCATGGGGCGCCTCA
>JAJZTO010000280.1 GCA_021848865.1 Myxococcales bacterium | reverse complement strand
CCACGAAGAGCCAGCGCCGCCAGAGATCGCGTCGGAGCCGGGTGTAGAGCCGGTAGCCGGTGACCTCGCCCCGGGGCCGGGTGTGGCCGCTCACCGCGCCGGCCACCCAGACGGCCGCCCGCAGCGAAGGGAACTCCTGGGCCACCCCCAGGTCCGTGTACCACTCCAGGCCCGAGGTGATCTGCGAGAGCGTGGCTCCGTTGTTCCAGCGCGCGACGGTGTGGGAGGCGAGCGGCCGCGCGAAGTCGAGGACCGAAGCCTCGCCGGCACCGTCCCGGGGCCGCCAGAACACCGTCTGGCCGAAGCGCGCCTCGAGGCGCGCGCCGAGGTCGAGGTGCTGGTGGAAGCGGGCCTGGACGAAGGGGTCGGGCAGGATCCGGAGCTGGATGCCGGCGCCGGCGTCGAACGAGGTCCGCGGGGTCCTCACCAGCACCTGGCGCAGCTCGAGGTGGGCCTGCTCCGCCCGGAGCGACGGGGAGAATCCGGGATTGCCCAGGCTCTCCTTGTAGGGCCGCTGCGGGTCGGCGGTGCTCTCGCCCTCGAACACCATCCGCGTCTGGGAGATCCAGCGCTCGGCCTGCGGGAGCCGCACGTCGGCCAGCGCCGAGGTCCGGAAGCCCGTGTGCCGGCGGTCGTCGGCCCGCCACTCGGTCCGCCATCGGACCACCGAGCCGGCCGGCTCGTCCTTGGGCCGCTCCTCCCCGAAGTAGCTGTCGAGGTCCCAGACCAGGCCGCCGAGCAACTCCCGCTCGACGTATCGATGCGACTCGTCGATCCAGGTGTCCCCCTCGTCCGAGGGGCGTCCGAGCGTCGTCCCGGGCGGGGCGTCCGTGGGCGTGACGCCGGCTCCGGTCACCTCCGCCCCGTGCGCCCCGTGCCCGGCACCCGAGTCAGAGGCCGCGTGCCCGGCACCAGAGTCTCCGGCAGCCCCGGGCCCCGTACCCGGCACCGGAGTCCCCGTACCCGGCACCGGGGTTCCCGGAGTTCCCGTACCCGGCACCGCGGGGTCCCCGTACCCGGCACCGGGGTAGGCGGCGAGGAGCAGGGCGAGGGCGGCGCATCTGGCGGCAAGGCGGCTCATGGGGTGGTCTGGACTGCGCCCGACCCCGCGCCCGGCCTCAGGAAATCCCGGCGCAACCCCTTGACGGGTCGGGTCGAACTGTGTAGTGACGCTACCTCGCTTCAGCCGATCCCCCCCCCCTTTATCGGGTCCCGCCAAGCCCATGTACAAGATCCTGCGCCGCGAAGCCTTTTCCGATGTGACCTTCCTCTGGGACGTCGAGGCTCCGGACGTCGCGGCCGCCGCCCAGCCCGGCCACTTCGTGATGGTCCGCCTGCGCGACGGCGCCGAGCGCGTGCCGCTCACCGTGGCCGACTTCGACCGCAAGAAGGGCACCATCACCATGGTGGTGCAGGCCCTCGGCAAGACCACCAAGGAGATGATGAGCGACTACAAGGCCGGCGACAGCTTCGCCGACTTCGTCGGGCCGCTCGGGCTCCCCCAGCACGTCGGGAAGGTGGGCCACGTGGTGCTGGTCGGCGGCGGCCTGGGCGTCGCCCCGGTCTACCCGCAGCTGCGCGCCTTCAAGGAGGCGGGCAACCGCACCACCGGCATCATCGGCTTCCGCTCCAAGAACCTGGTGTTCTGGGAGGACAAGTTCCGCAAGTACTGCGACGAGACCGTGGTCTGCACCGACGACGGCAGCTACGGCAAGCCCGGGTTCGTCACCCAGGCGCTCAAGGAGATCTGCGAGAAGGACAAGCCGGACCTGGTCGTCGCCATCGGCCCGCTGCCGATGATGAACGCCTGCGTCGAGACCACCCGCCCCTACGGCGTGAAGACCATGGTCTCGCTGAACGCCATCATGGTGGACGGCACCGGCATGTGCGGCTCCTGCCGCGTCACCGTCGACGGCCAGGTGCGGTTCGCCTGCGTCGAGGGGCCGGACTTCGACGGCCACAAGGTGGACTTCAAGGAGCTCATCGCCCGGCAGAAGCGCTTCAAGAAGGAGGAGACGGCCGCCAGCGAGGACTACGCGCACGTCTGCAACCTCGAGAAGCAGCTCTTCGAGGAGGGGAAGCGCAACTACAAGAAGATCAAGGAGCTCGCCCCGAAGCAGACGAAGATGCCGGAGCGCGACCACGTCGAGCGCTCGCACAACTTCAAGGAAGTGAACCTGGGCTACTCGCTCCAGGACGCCCTGGGCGAGGCCGAGCGCTGCATCCAGTGCGCCAAGCCCACCTGCATCTCCGGGTGCCCGGTCTCCATCGACATCCCGCGCTTCATCCGCCACCTGGTGGTGCGCGACTTCGACGGCGCGCTCGCCGCCATCCACGAGTCGAACATCTTCCCGTCCATCTGCGGCCGCGTCTGCCCGCAGGAGTCGCAGTGCGAGGCGCAGTGCATCATCGCCAAGAAGGTGGAGTCGGTGGGCATCGGCCGGCTCGAGCGCTTCGTCGGCGACAACGCCACGCCGCCCGCGGCGAAGCCGGTCCGGTTCGACCGGAAGCTGGGGAAGGTGGCGGTGGTCGGCTCCGGCCCCGCCGGCCTGGCCACCGCCGCGGACCTGGTCCGCTACGGCGCCGAGGTCACCGTCTACGAGGCCCTCCACGTCGTCGGCGGCGTGCTCCGCTACGGCATCCCCAGCTTCCGCCTCCCCCGCGAGATCATCGAGCGCGAGGTCCAGTACCTGCGCGACCTGGGCGTGAAGTTCGAGACCAACAAGGTCATCGGCAAGACCTTCACCGTGCCGCAGCTGCTCGGCGACAAGGGCTACGACGCCGTCTTCCTGGGCGTCGGCGCCGGCGCCCCGGCCTTCCTCGGCATCCCCGGCGAGTTCGCCGGCCAGGTCTACTCGGCGAACGAGTTCCTCACCCGCGTGAACCTGATGGGCGGCGACCGCTTCCCCTACCAGGACACCCCGGTGAACATCGGCAAGAGCGCGGTGGTCATCGGCGCCGGCAACACCGCCATGGACTGCCTCCGGGTCTCGAAGCGCCTGGGCGTGGGGACGGTCCGCTGCGTCTACCGCCGCTCCGAGGCCGAGGCGCCGGCCCGCATCGAGGAGCTGCGCCACGCCAAGGAGGAGGGCATCGACTTCTTCTTCCTGCACACCCCGGTGGAGATCTACACCGACGCCGAGGGCAACGTCCGCGGGATGAAGGTCGAGGAGATGCAGCTCGGCGAGCCGGACGAGAAGGGGCGCCGCAAGCCGGTGGCCACCGGCCGCTACAAGGAGCTGGAGTGCGACACCGTGGTGTACGCGCTCGGCACCAAGGCCAACCCCATCATCACCCAGTCCACCCCCGGCCTCTCGCTGAACAAGTGGGGCAACATCGTCGCCAGCGACGACACCCAGGCCACCAGCATCCCCGGCGTCTTCGCCGGCGGCGACATCGTCACCGGCGGCGCCACCGTGATCCTCGCCATGGGCGCGGGCCGCCGCGCCGCCAAGGGCATCGCCACCTACCTCCAGAACGGCAAGCGGTGGCCCGTCACCAAGGAGGACGTCCTGGCCTTCCAGCCTCCCAGGCCCTCCGCCGAGGGCGCCGGCGCCGTCGCCACCGGCCCCCAGACCGAGGCCGCCAGCGGCCGCGTCTGCCCGAAGTGCCACCAGCCCATCGAGGGGGACGAGGAGTACATCTGCTGCGCCACCGCCTCGCTGCAGTGGCACTGCAAGGACTGCGGCAAGGTGAGCGAGGGCTTCGCCTTCCCGTACGGGATGTGCCCGGCCTGCGGCGGCAAGCTGGAGGTCCGCGACCCGCTCAAGGTCGAGGAGGCCGCTGCGCTCGACGCCATCCGCGTCGCCTTCGAGATCGAGCTGGGCGGCCAGGCCTTCTACAAGCGGGCCGCGGCCGAGTCGAAGGACCCGGACCTGAAGGCGCTCTTCCAGAAGTTCGTCGGCATGGAGGAGGAGCACATGGCGACGCTGTCGCGCCGCTACCACGCCGAGGTGCCCAAGCCCGGCGAGGACTTCAAGGTGGACCGCGCCGCCGTCTACGCCGGCATCCCCAACCGGCCCGAGGATCCGGCCAACCTGTTCCGGATCGCCATCGCCTTCGAGCAGCGCGCGGTGAAGTTCTTCACCGAGCGCGTCGGCCAGGTGAAGGCCGGCTCGGTGGAGCACCAGCTCTACAAGGAGCTGGCCGCCGAGGAGCAGGAGCACGTCGCCCTGCTCACCACCGAGCTGCAGCGGTGGCAGGCGGGCAAGCCGGGGATGATGTAAGCGGCCGTCCCGGCCCGATCGGCGTAGGGCGGGGGCTCGTCCTCCGCCGGAGAACGCGGCCTGGCGGCCGGGCGGGGCACGAGGCTCCGCCCCACCGCAACACGGAGGGCCTGCACCGTGGACCACGCCGAACGCTGGGACCGCTACCGCCGCCTGCGCTGCGAGGTGC
>JAJZTO010000279.1 GCA_021848865.1 Myxococcales bacterium | reverse complement strand
CCTCCGGCCCCTGGGCCCGCACCACCGCCACCGCCTCGTCGAGGGCCTCGCCCCCGGTCACCAGCAGCCCGGCGGCGTGGCCGCAGGCGCGGACCATGCGGACGGTGCGCGCGTCCACCCCCTGGATCAGGACCCGCGCCGGCTCCAGCTCGGAGGCCTTGAGCACCGCCAGCAGCCGCCGGGTGATCGCCTCGCGCCGCCGCCAGGGGGCGCGGGCCACCACCGGCAGCCGCAGGCCGGCCGCCAGCTCCAGCTGCCGCTCCAGCACCCGCTCCTCCCGCGGCCCGCCCTCCTCCAGCCCCACCTCGCCGATGGCCGCGGCCCCGGGGCGCGAGAGGAAGTCGGGCAGCTCGTGGAGCAGCGCCTCCAGGCCGCGGAAGGGGATGCGGCGCGGCGGGACCCCCAGGGCGGCGACGCCGTGCAGGCCGGCGCGGCGCAACCGTCCGAGCACCGGACCGGCCAGCGCTTCCCAGGAGGCCCGCAGCGCGGCGGCGCCGGCCGGCGGCGCCGACTCCTCGGGGGGCACCAGCGCCCCGGCCACGCCGAACCAGCGCAGGTCGTCGAGGTCGGCGGGGCGCAGGGCGCGCGCCAGCAGCCGGGCGTCGAAGAGCATCGTCCCCCGAGCGTAGCACCGCGCCCCGCACCCGACGTCTCGCCGCGCCGCGTAAAGCGCGCACCGGACCGGCTGGGCTATGTTCCGCGGCCTCCCCACTCTTTCGAGGAGACCGATGACCCACGCCGCCATCACCGGCTGGGGCAAGTGCCTGCCCCCCGCGGTCCTGACCAACGCCGACCTCGCCACCTTCCTCGACACCGACGACGAGTGGATCGTCAGCCGCACCGGCATGAAGGAGCGGCGCATCTCCCACGTGCCGCTGAGCGAGCTGGCGCGGGTCGCCGCCTCCCGGGCGCTGGCCTGCGCCGGCGTGGCGCCCGCGGACCTGGACCTGATCGTCGTCGGCAGCACCGTCGGCGACGAGCTGGCGCCCAACATGGCCTCCGGGCTCCAGCACCGGCTCGGCGCCACCCGCGCCGCCTCGATGGACCTGAACACCGCCTGCACCAGCTTCCTCTACGGCCTCTCCACCGCCACCGCCCTGATCCGCACCGGCGTGCTGAAGACGGCGCTGGTGGTCGGCGGCGAGGTGCCGAGCCCCTTCATGGACTGGGAGGACCGCAACACCGCGGTGCTCTTCGGCGACGGCTGCGGCGCGGTGGTGGTGCAGGCCACCGACCGGGAGGAGGGGCTGCTGGCGGAGCGGCTGGGCTGCGCCGCCGACGCCCGCGGCGCCCTCGACATCCGCGGCGTCGGCGCCCGCTTCGCGAACCTCGGCATCCCCTACGGCCACACCCACTGGATCTTCGAGGGGCAGGAGATCTTCAAGCGCGCCGTGCTGGCGATGTCCCAGGCCGGGGAGGAGGCGCTGGCGAAGCGCGGGCTCTCCATCGGCGACGTGGACCTGGTCGTCCCCCACCAGGCCAACCAGCGCATCATCGACGCGGTGGGGCGGCGGCTGGGCGCCTCGCCGGAGCGGACCATGCTCACGGTGCACAAGTACGCCAACATGTCGGCGGCCACCGTGCCGGTGGCGCTGGTCGAGGCCCTGGAGGAGGGCCGGGTGAAGCCCGGCGCCTGGCTGCTGCTCCCCGCCTTCGGCGCCGGCCTCACCTGGTGCGCGCACCTGGTGAAGTGGGGCGAGCGGACCACGCCGCTCGGGACCTCGGCCGCCGAGCTGCCTCGCTGCGACCGGACGGCGCTGGAGATCGTGAACGAGCTGCGGGCCCGCCGGGCGCGCCACGCCGCCGCCGCCAGGCCGCAGCTCGACGCGGTGAAGGCGCTGCTCGGGGCGTAGCGGGCCGTCCCCGGGCCGCGCGCCGCCGGCGGCGCCGGGGGACGGCTCCGGCCCGCTCACCGCCGGTCCCGCGACCTCGTCAGGACCAGGTGCGTGGCGCGATCGGTGGAGGCGCGCTCCGTGCAGGCGTAGCCGAGGCCCGCCGCGTCGACGCCGGCGAAGAGGTGCTCGCCCCGCCCGAGCAGCACGGGGGAGAGGGCGAGGTGGAGCTCGTCGACGAGCCCGGCGGCGAGGTACTGCCGGACGGTGGCCACCCCGCCGCCGAGCCGGACGTCCAGGCCCCGGGCCGCCTCCCGGGCGCGGGCCAGGGCGGCGTGGATGCCGTCGGTGACGAAGTGGAACGTCGTCCCGCCCTCCATCTCGAGGGGCGCGCGGGCGTGGTGGGTGAGCACGAAGACGGGCACGTGGTAGGGCGGGTTGGCGCCCCACCACCCCTTCCAGCCGTCGTCGGGCCAGGGGCCCCGCTGCGGCCCGAACATGTTGCGGCCCAGGATCCAGGCGCCGACGCCCTCGAAGCTGCGCGCGGCGAAGGCGTCGTCGACGTCCACCCGGCCGTCCGGGCCGCCGGCCGGCGATCCGGCCGCCCCGCCGTGCATCCGCTGGAAGGTCCTCGTGCCGAGGACCCACTCGTGCAGCGCCATCCCCCCGACGCCCATGGGCTGGTCCAGGGCCTGGCCGGGACCGGCGCCGTAGCCGTCGATGGAGATGCTGAATGCGGCGACCCGAAGCCTCGACATGATCGACCGTCCTTTCGGTCCCGAGGTGGCCCGCGGCCCGTCCGGCGCGCGCCGCCGGCCGGCGAGGGCGGCGACTACCGCGACCGCCGGAGCACCGTGGCCCCGTCCTGCTCCACCCACTCGACCGGCAGCCCCTCGGCGAGCGGCAGCTCGACCGGCCCGAGCACCAGCAGCCCGCCGGGCCGCACCGCCTCCAGCAGGGCGGCCGCGGCGCGGCGCGCCTCCCCCGGGTTGAAGTAGATGAGGACGTTGCGGCACAGCACCACGTCGAAGGTCCACGGCGGCGGCTCGGCGGCGAGGTCGTGGCGGCGGAACTCGACGGCGTCCCGCAGCGCGGGCCGCAGCTCCCACTCCTCCCCGTGCCGCAGGAACCAGCGGAGCCGCCGCGCCGCGTCCACCCGGCGCAGCGTCCAGTCGCCGTAGCGCGCCTCCCGGGCCCGGGCCAGCCGCTCCTCGGCGGTGTCGGTGGCGATGATCCGGTCGCCGGCGCGCCCCGCCTCGCGCAGCACCATCGCCAGGCTGTAGGGCTCCTCGCCGGTGGCGCAGCCCGCCGACCAGCAGAGCAGCGAGCCACCCTGGTCGAGGAGGGGGGCGAGCCGGGCCACGGCGTCGAGCTGGCTCCAGTGGCGGAGGAAGGAGGTCTCGCCCACCGGCTCCAGCGGAGGGAAGTCGGCCGGGTCGATCATGGCGCGGCGGGCAGCCCGTCGTGGCGCGGCTCGCTGGCCGCCTCGAAGCGGCGGCCGGTCGGGTCCACCGAGGCCGCCTGCGGGTTGCCGAAGGGGGCGTTGCGGAACCGGAGGGCGTGGCCCCGGGCCTCCAGGGCCGCGGCGGTGGCGGCGTCGAGCCCCCAGGGCTCCACCAGGATCTCGTCCGGCATCCACTGGTGGTGGATGCGGGGGGCGCCCAGCGCCTGCTCCAGCGGCATCCCGTCGTCCAGCAGGTGGATGATCACCTGGGCCACGGTGCTGGGGATGGTGGAGCCGCCGGGCGAGCCCAGCGCCACCCGCAGCCGCCCCTCCGGGTCGAAGAGCAGGGCCGGCGCCATCGACGACAGCGGGATCTTGCCGGGCGCCACCGCGTTGGCGCCGCTGCCCTCCAGGCCGTAGAGGTTGGGCGTCCCGGGCGCGGCGTCGAAGTCGTCCATCTCGTCGTCGAGCAGGATGCCGGTCCCCGGGACCACCACGCAGGCGCCGAAGGGGGCGTTCACGGTGGTGGTCATCGACACCGCGTTCCCCTCCGCGTCGATCACCGACAGGTGGCTGGTGTGGCCGTCGACGCGCGGCGCCGGGCCCCCCGCCGGGAGCTCCGACGAGGGCGTGGCCCGCTCGCCGACCTCGGCCCGCAGGGCGCGGTCGAAGGCCGGGTCGGCCAGCTGCCGGGCCGCGGCCGCCGCGCCGGGGGCGAAGGCGGGGTCGCCGAAGGGGCCGGCGCGGCGCGCGTAGAGCCGCTTCTCCACCTCGGCGAAGAGGTGCAGGAAGCGCTCCGGGCGGTAGCCGCCGGCGGTGGGCCGGTCCCCCTCCAGCGCCTGGAGCAGCCCGACGAGGATGGCGCCGCCGGCCGAGGGAGGGGGCATGGTGGCGATCCGCCAGCCGCGGTAGGTGCCCCAGAGCGGCTCGCGCTCGCGCACCCGGAAGGCGGCCAGGTCCGCGGCGGTGAGCAGCCCGCCGCGGGCCCGCACCGCGGCGGCGATGCGGGCGGCCAGGGGGCCGCGGTAGAAGGCCTCCGGGTCCCGTCCCAGGCGCCGCAGCGTCGCCGCCAGCTCCCGGCGCACCAGCCGGTCGCCCGGCGCCGGGGCCACCCGCGCGCCGCCCGGCCCCGGCACCAGGAACTCCCGCGCCGCCGCCCCGTCCTCC
>JAJZTO010000278.1 GCA_021848865.1 Myxococcales bacterium | reverse complement strand
GCAGCCGACGCACTCGAGGTCGTACTGGCGCGGCCCGGAGGGGGAGTGGACCAGGGTGGCGTAGGCGCGGGCGTGGGGGGTGGTCCGCCACTGCGCGAAGGCCGCCGGGTGGCACTCCTTGCACGCCGAGTTCCCGCCGGGCGGCGCGCGCTCCACGCCGACGTAGGTGGGCTGGTCGCGCGCCGGGTCGGGGCAGGGGCGCCCCCGGGCCCGGGCCGACGCCAGGTTGAGCCGGGCCATCTCGCCGTAGGCCCGGGCCAGCAGCCGCCGCACCGCCGGGTCCTCGGGCAGGTCGGAGGTGACCGGGATGAAGCTCACCGTCAGCGAGGGGCGGTCCCCGGGCGGCGCGGGCAGCGGGACGGCGCGCAGGGTCCGGGCCCGCGCCTCCAGCTCCGCCGCCTTGGCCGAGAGGGCCCGCGCCAGCTCGCCCCGGCCGCCGGCCTCGGCCGCCGCCTGGCGCCGCCGGTAGTCCCGGGCCCGCTCCTCGGCGAGGTCGATCTCCTCGGCCCGCTGCGCCGGCCCCTGGAGCACCGCGAAGCCGCGCCGCGGGTCGCCCGCCAGCCGGACGTCGATGCGGGCGACGGACTGGCCCCGGCCGCGGACCTGGACCACCGGCACCGGCGCGTCGAGGATGGCGCGGTCGACGTCGTCGTCGTTCAGCGGGTCGCGGTGGGAGGCGAGGATCAGGTCGACGCCCTGGGCCCGGGCCTCCTCGGCGTGGGGCAGCGCCCCGCGCGTCCCGCGCTGGTGCACCACCGCGACGCGGAAGGGCGCCGCCGGGACCTTCCCGAGCAGGCCGAAGCCCAGGTCGCCGAGGCGGCGCGAGGTGGTGAAGGGGAGCTTCAGCTGCCGGGCGAAGGGCTCGCCGGCCTCGAGGTCGCGCTCCCCCTCGACCGAGGCGGCCAGCCCCATGGCGCGCAGCGCCGCCGCGGTGGCCCGGGCCTTCACGACGTCGGCCTCGCGGCGCTCCGGGTCGAGCGGCCCCTCGAAGAGCAGGTCGCCGCCGGCCACCAGCACCGCCCCGGGCGCCTCGCGGCGGACGCGGGCCAGGGCGGTGGCCAGCCGCGGCAGGCCGCCGCGCTGGTCCTGGCTGCAGCCGCAGGGCTCGAGCGTGCCGCCGAGGTCGGCGATGTAGAGGATGGTGAGGGTGCGGGCCCGGGGGCGCGGCGCCGCCGCGGCGGAGTGGGCGAGCCCCAGGACCGCGAGCGCGAGCAGGGTCGTCCGGTGGGCCATCGGGCCCCATCCTGGCACGATTCGGTGGCGCGGCGCCGAGGGCGGCGGCAGATACCGCCGGCTCCGCGCCCGTGCTAGACCATGCCGGTCGCGACCCCACCATGCAGATCGGACCCCACCGCTTCACCGGGCGCTACTTCCTGGCGCCGCTCGCCGGCGTCTCCGACCGGCCCTTCCGGCTGCTGTGCCGGGAGCTGGGCGCCGCCTTCGCCTACACCGAGATGGTGAGCGCCCACGGCCTCATCCACGGGAACGGCCAGACCGAGTCCTACCTGGACCGCGATCCCTCCGAGTCGCCCTTCGCGGTGCAGATCTTCGCGGCCGAGCCCGAGGCGCTGGCCCGGGGCGCGGCGGCGGCGGTGGCGCGCGGCGCCGACCTGGTGGACATCAACATGGCCTGCCCGGTGAAGAAGGTCTGCGGCACCGGCGCCGGCGCCGCCCTGGCCCGCGACCCCGGCGCCGTCGAGGCGGCGGTGCGGGCGGTGCGGGCCGCCGCCGGCGTGCCGGTGACGGTGAAGATCCGCAGCGGCTGGGACGCGCTCTCGGTGAACTGCGTGGAGGTGGCGCGGGCCGCCGAGGCCGGCGGCGCCGCCGCGGTGGCGCTGCACGGCCGCACCCGGGCCCAGGGGTACGCCGGCACCGCCGACTGGGGCGCCATCCGGGCCGTGAAGCAGGCGGTCGGCATCCCGGTGCTGGGCTCCGGCGACGTCTGGAGCGCCGCCGACGCCCTGCGGATGCGGGCCGAGACCGGCTGCGACTTCGTGCTGGTGGCCCGCGGCGCCTGCGGCAACCCCTGGATCTTCCGCGAGCTGGCGGCGGCCGAGCGGGGCCTGCCGCCGCCGCCCGCCCCGGGCCGCGACGAGTGGGCGGCGCTGGTCCTGCGCCACGTCGAGCTGCAGATCGCCCACGCCCGCCGCAGGCGCCCGGAGCAGGATCCCGCGGCCGCCGAGCGGGCCGCGGTGCGGGCGCTGCGCGCCCACCTCCTCTGGTACACCCGGGGGCGCCGCGGCGGCGCCGCCTTCCGGCGCGAGGCCGGCGCCCTCTCCACCGCCACCGAGGTGGCCGCGGCCCTGGACCACCACTTCCCGCCCGGCGGCGCGGCCTTCGAGGCCGATCCCGCGGCGGCGCCGCTCTCCGCCGAGGCGGGCGGCGAGGCGTGAGGCCCTGACGTGCCCGAGGTGAGCACGCTGGTCGGCTACGCGGCCGCGATCCTGGTGGGCTCGCTGGCCGGCGGCGCCCTGCCGCTGCTCGGCGGCCTGCGCCGCTCCGACACCCTGCTCAGCTTCTCGGCCGGCGTGATGCTGGGGGCCGGCTTCATCCACATGCTGCCGGAGGCGGTCGAGGGCGCCGGCTACAAGGTGGTCCCCTTCGTCCTGGTCGGCTTCCTCGCCCTGTTCCTGCTGGAGCGCTTCGTGCTGGTGCACGTCTGCGCCGAGCCCGGCCCCGCCCCCGGCGCGCCCGCCCACGGCCACCCCGGCCACGACCACGCCCACGGCGCCACCGGCTGCGAGGTGCACACCCTGGGGCTGGCCGCCTTCCTGGGCCTGTCGCTCCACACCCTGGTCGACGGCTTCGCGCTGGGCGCCGCCTCCCACGAGGCCGGCCTGGGCTTCCTGGTGTTCCTCGCCATCCTGGCCCACAAGGTGCCCTCCAGCTTCTCGCTCTCGGCCATCCTGGCGGCCGAGGGCTGGAGCCGGCCGCGGGCGCTGCTCATGAACGGCGCCTTCGCGCTGATGGTGCCGGCCGGCGCGGCCATCTACGTGGCCCTCTCCACCGCCTTCCCGGTGGACGCCTTCACCTCCTACGCCCTGGCGGGCAGCGCCGGGACCTTCCTGCACCTGGCGCTCTCCGACATCCTCCCGGACCTGCACCGGCGCGGCGTGCCCCGCGGCCGCCTCTCCCTGGCGCTGCTGGCCGGCGTGGCGGTGATGTGGGCGCTGCGGTCGATCCACCACGCCTGACCGGCGGCCCCCTCAGGCGCGGCCGGCCGGCCTCGCCTCGAGCGCCTCGCGGACCTTCCGCATCAGCGCCTCGGGCGTGAAGGGCTTGGAGATGAAGCTGGCGTTCGGCCCCAGCGCCTCCTGGCGGATCTCCGGGTCCTCGGTGTAGCCGGACATGTAGAGGACCCGGAGGTCCGGCCGGCCGGCCGCCACCCGGGCCGCGAGCCGCGCGCCGCTCATCCGCGGCATCACCATGTCGCTGAGCAGCAGGTGGATCTTCCCGGGGTGCTGCTCGCAGATCACCAGGGCGTCGCCGCCGCCCTGCGCCTCCAGGACGTCGTACCCCTGCCGCCGGAGCAGGGTCCGCAGCAGCCGGCGCACCCCCTCGTCGTCGTCGACGAGCAGGATGGTCTCGGTGCCGCGAAGCGCGGCCGGCTCGGGCGGGCGGAGCGCCGGCGCGGCCTCGCCGGCCCGCGGGGCCCCGGGCGGCAGGCGGACCCGGAAGGTCGCGCCCTGGCCCGGCGCGCTGCGCACCGCGACGTGGCCGCCGCTCTGCCGGACGATCCCGAAGACGGTGGAGAGCCCCAGGCCGGTGCCGCGCCCCGCCTCCTTGGTGGTGAAGAAGGGCTCGAAGATGCGGGCCTGGGTGGCCTCGTCCATCCCCACGCCGGTGTCCCGGAAGGACATCACCCACCACGGGCCGGGCGCGGCGTCGGGCTGCTCGGCGGCGGCGCGGGCGTCCAGCTCCACCCGCGCGATCTCGATGGTGAGCTTGCCGCCCGAGGGCATCGCGTCCCGCGCGTTCACCACCAGGTTCATGATCACCTGCTCGATCTGGCCCGGGTCCACCACCACGCGGGCCGGCTCGGGCGAGGGGACGACGATCAGCTCGACGTCCTCGCCGATGAGCCTGCGGAGCATCTTCTCCAGGCCGGCCAGGACGTCGTTCAGGTCCACCAGCTCGGGGCGCAGGATCTGGCGCCGGCCGAAGGCCAGCAGCTGCCGGGTCAGGCCGGCGGCGCGCTCGCCGGCGGCCCGGATCTCCTCGAGGTCGGCGCGCATCGGGTCCCCGGGCCGCAGGTCGTCGATGAGCAGCGCGGCGTAGCTCAGCACCACCGAGAGGACGTTGTTGAAGTCGTGGGCGATGCCGCCGGTGAGCCGGCCGATGGCCTCCATCTTCTGCGCCTGGCGCAGCTGGTCCTGGCTGCGCCGCAGCTCCTCCTCGGCGCGGCGGCGGTCGGTGACGTCGTGGGCCACCGAGAGCACCACCCGCTCC
>JAJZTO010000277.1 GCA_021848865.1 Myxococcales bacterium | reverse complement strand
GGGCGGCTCGGCGGCGGGCGGGGCCGCCGGGACCGGCGCCGCCGCGAGGGCGGCGAAGGGGTCGGCGGCCGGCGAGACGGGCGCGGCCTCGGCGGCCATCGCCGGCGCGGGTTCTGCGGCGGGCTCCGGCGTCGGGGGCGGCACGACCGGCTCCGCCGGCGGTTCCCCGGCGGCGGCCTGCTCCGGCGCGATCGCCTCACCCGCCGCCTCCGCGGCGGGCCCCGGCTCGGCGGGCGCCGCGGCCTCGACGGCCGGCTCCGGCTGCGGACGCTCGGCGTCGGCCCGGGCCCGGGCCTCCTGCTCCTCCACCTCCTGCTCGGACGGCACCTCGTGCGCGTGGGCCGTGTGCTCGCCCTCGGTGAGCTCGAACTCCTCCGAGAAGTCCGGATCGCCGTAGACGTCGCCGACGTAGAGGAAGGCGGCCTTCTCCAGGCCGATGTCCACGAAGGCCGCCTGCATGCCGGGGAGCACCCGGACCACGCGGCCCTTGTAGATGTTGCCGACGATCCCCTTCTCGCGCTTCCGCTCGAGGTAGTACTCGTGGATGCTGCCGTTCTCGACCAGGGCGACGCGCGTCTCCGCGCCCGCCGCGTTGATCACCAGGATGCTGTTTCCCGCCATGTCGGACCTCGCTTGCCCGACAGGCTTGCGCCGCGCGTACCGGGAGCGAGGTCCCCGAGGGACCGGGACCGGACCCATCCCGGCGGGGCCGGGCTGGTCCAATCGGCTGGTGAGCGTGTGGTGCTCAGCATCGCATCCCCGTGCGCCCGGCTGCCGCTTCGTGGGCGGCGCCTTCGGGCGTTCGAATCGTCAAGCGTCGATGTAGCGCGGCGCGCGTGGGGGACCGGACGGTGGCCGGGCCGCGGGCGACCTCGCGAAGCTGACGCCTTCCTTCAAGAGCCTCACTCCTCGCGGCGGAGTGCCGTCGCCGAAGATGGCCGCCAGCACCTCGGCTGGCTTGGCGCTCCCCGACGGATCCGCCTTCAAGCTGAACGTGACCCGCCCGTCTGGCTCGACGGCCAGATGGGTCACGATTTGCTTCAGGTTTATCTCCCTTTCCTTCGCGGGCGCAATCTTCTCGTTCCGGCGCCCCCCGCGGGCCTTCGGCGGCGCCGCGCGCCGCACCACCGCCGCCTCCGCCTCCGCGAAGGCGCTGGCCCGCTCCGACAGCTGCTCGACGGTCCATTCCTGAGGAAATTCCGCAAGATAGTGCGCGGCCCGCAGCGATTCGCTGATGGAAGGGGCGCGCGGGTCGATGGCCTGGGCCTCGAGGATCGGCATCCCCTCCGGCAGCTGCGCGCCGAGCCGCCCGGCCACCGTGGCGGCGTCGTGCAGCCCCACCAGCTCGAGGTCCAGGTACTCGCAGCGGCTCTCCACCCCCACCGGCAGCGCCGGCCCGAAGGAGACGCGCGGCTTCGGGTGGTAGCCCTGCGAGAAGGCCGTGGGGAGCCGGGCCCGGCGCAGGGCGCGCAGCACCGCGGTCATGGTCTCGAGGTGCGAGAGCGCCACCAGCCGCCCCAGCTTCCCGAAGCGGACGCGCACGTGGGTGCGCTCCGCCGGCTCGGGCGGCCGCGGCGGCGGCGGCGGGGCCGGGAGGTAGTCCTCCGCCCGGTGCACCCGGTTCTTCACCACCTTGTGGTCGCAGGCGCCGCAGGCGGTGCAGGGGGCGTCGACGCAGTCGGGGAGCTCCGCGCCGGTGCGCGCCGCCACCGCCTGCTCCCGGAGCCACTCCTTCTCCACGCCGCAGTCGATGCGGTCCCAGGGGAGCACCTCGTCGAAGTCCCGCCGCCGGTAGGCGAAGTGGTCGAGCCCGACGCCGTGCTCCCGCTCGCAGGCGGCGAAGGCGTCGAGCCAGCGCCCCTCGTCGAACCACTCGGTCCAGCCGTCGAGCCGCTGGCCGGCGCGCCAGGCGGCCAGCACCGCGGCGCCGACCCGCCGGTCGCCCAGGGCCAGCGCCCCCTCGACGGAGGAGGCGCGCGAGTCGTGGGGCTTGAAGTGGATGGCGCCGCTCTTCGGGCCCAGCGCCGCGGCGACGAGCTGCTGGCGGCGGCGGGTCTCCTGCGGCCCGATCATCGGCTCCCACTGGAACGGCGTGAAGGGCTTGGGGACGAAGGTGGAGGCGCCCAGGTTGATCTGGGCCGAGCCCTGGCCCGGGGGCAGGGCCTTGCGGGCCGCCGCCAGGCAGCGCCGCGCCAGGTGGGCGATGGCCTCGACGTCCTCGTCGCGCTCCTCGGGGAGCCCGATCATGAAGTAGAGCTTGAGCAGCGACCAGCCGTTCCGGAAGATCGACTCCACCGCGTTCAGCAGGTCCTCCTCGCGGTTGCCCTTGTTGATGACGGCGCGCATGCGCGCGGTGGCCGCCTCGGGCGCCAGGGTGAAGCCGGTCTTGCGGATCCGGGCGATGCGCTTCGCCAGGCCGTCGCTCATGGTCTCGGTGCGCAGCGAGGGGAGCGACATGCCGATCCGGTCCCCCTCCCAGCGCGCCAGGAAGTCGTCGAGGAGCGGGTTCAGGCAGTCGTAGTCGCCGGAGGAGAGGGAGAGCAGCCCCACCTCCTCGTAGCCCGAGGCCTGCAGGCCCACCTCGGCCACCCGCAGCACCTCGCGCGGGCTGCGCTGGCGCGTGGGCCGGGTGACCATGCCCACCTGGCAGAAGCGGCAGCCGCGGGTGCAGCCGCGCTGCAGCTCGACCGGCAGCCGGTCGTGGACCGTCTGCATGAAGGGCACCACCGGCCGCTCGTAGGCGCTGGTGGAGAGCCGCTCCAGGTCGGGCACCACCCGGCGCACCACCCGCTCGTACCCGGGGAGCAGCGGTTCCATCGCCGCGAGCCGGCGGGTGGCCGGGTCGAAGCGCGGGGCGAAGAGCGACGGGACGTAGACGCCGGGGACGCGGGCCAGGGCCGGGTAGAGCTCGGCGCGGCCGCCGCCCCCCTCGCGCCAGCGGGCCACCACCTCCGCGATCTCCAGCGACACCTCCTCGCCGTCGCCCACGGCGAAGCAGTCGAAGAAGTCGGCCACCGGCTCGGGGTTGAAGGCGCAGGGGCCGCCGCCCACCACCACCGGGTGCCGGCGGTCGCGCTCCCGGGCCAGCACCGGCACGCCGGCGAGGTCGACGAGCGCCAGGGCGCTGGTGTAGGAGAGCTCGAACTGGAGGGTGATACCGAGGACGTCGAAGGAGCCGACCGGCGCCCGCGACTCCAGGGTGAAGAGCGGCTGGCGGTGCGCCCGCAGGCTGGCCTCGAGGTCGGGCCAGGGCAGGAAGACCCGCTCGCAGGCGATCCCGGGGACGTCGTTCAGCGCGTGGTACAGCAGCCGGAACCCGAGGTTGGACATGCCGACCTCGTAGGTGTCCGGGAAGGCGAGCGCGAACTTCAGCCGCGCCGCGCCCAGGTCCTTCTTCACCGCGCCGAACTCGCCGCCGACGTAGCGGGAGGGCTTCTGCGCGGAGAGGATCAGCTCGTCGAGGAGGGGGGAGGTCTGCATGGGTCGCCGGGCGGCGGATTGGAACCGCCTGTTGCCCGCCGCGAGGGTGGACGGCACGGCCGGCTTCGGCCAGGGGGCGGAGTCCTAGCACGCCCCTTCCGCGGGATTCAAGCGACCGGCCTCAGCGGACGACGGTGAAGCCCGCCAGGGGGCCGGCCGGCTCCTCCCAGCGCACCGCCACGTCGCTCACCCGGGCGGCGGGAGGTCCCCGCCAGCACCAGGCCACCAGCGACTCCACCCGCTCGCGCGGCCCCTCGGCCATCGCCTCGACGCGGCCGTCGGGGAGGTTCCTCACCCACCCGGCCAGCCCGAGCCGCTCCGCCTCGAGGACCGTGGACTGGCGGTAGGCCACCCCCTGCACGATCCCCGTCACCACGATGCGCGCGCGCCGCCGCTCCGCCATCACCGCTCCCCCAGCATCGCCAGGAACTCCGCCTCGCCCACCACCGCCACCCCCAGCTCCCGCGCCTTCTCCAGCTTGGAGCCGGCCTCCTCGCCGGCCACGACCAGGTCGGTCTTGCGCGACACCGAGCCGGTGACCCGGCCGCCGCGCCGCTCGACCTCCGCCTTGGCCTCGTCCCGGGAGAGCTTCGCGAGCGTCCCGGTGAGCACCACCGACTTGCCGGCGAAGGCGCCCCCGCGCGGCGCCGCCTCGGGCGCGGCGATCACGCCGGCGGCGAGCAACCGCTCCACCACCGCGCGGTTCCGGGGCTCGCCGGTCCAGGCCCGGATCTCGCGGGCCACCTCCGGCCCCACGTCGCGCACCGCCTGCAGCTCCTCCTCGCCCGCATCGAGGAGGCGGCCGAGCTCCACGAAGTGGCGCGCCAGCTGCGCGGCGGTGGCCTCGCCCACCTGCGGGACGCCCAGGCCGAAGAGCAGCCGGCGCAGGGTGGTGTGCTTGGACCGCTCCAGCGCCTCGAGGAGCTTCCCGGCGCGCAGCGCGCCGAGCTTCACCACCGCCCCGGTCCTGGTCTCGTTGATCTCCAG
>JAJZTO010000276.1 GCA_021848865.1 Myxococcales bacterium | reverse complement strand
ATCTGAAGAGCCCCACCTGCGCCGCCTTCCGGCCCATGCCGCCCCTGCCGCCGTTCGTCGCCATCGGCGGGATGATAGCCCACGCCGCGCACTTGCGGTGCGCCGCTTCCGCGGCCAGACTGCCGGGGACGGGTCCGCCCGCTCCGGGAGGCGAGGGGGGGGCGGGCCACACCCTGCTGGGAGCGCGAGGTCACGGGAAGGCCCGGGGCATGAAGAGCCTGTTCGCACTCCGCATCCGGACGCAGCTGCTCCTGGTGACGCTCATCGTGGCGCTCCCGGCCGCGGCGGTGATCGTCTACTCCGGCGTCCGGCTGCGGACCGACGCGCTCGGCGACGCGCGCCTCGGCGCCCGGCAGCTGGCCGAGGACATCGCCCAGACGCAGGCCAAGGGGGTGGCGGCGGCGCAGCAGCTGCTCACCGTGCTCTCGCAGCTGCCCGACGTCCGGGAGCGCAGGCCGGCGAAGGTGCGGGCCCTCCTGGAGAGCGTCCTCCGGCTCAACCCCGAGTACTCGAACATCTTCGTCGCCGACCTGGCCGGGGAGATGTGGGCCTCGGCGGTGCGCTCCGACCCCTTCAACATCCGCGACCGGCGCTACTTCCGCGACGCGCTGGACAGCGGGAAGCTCGCCTCGGGGGAGTACATCATCAGCCGGGCCACCACCCGCCCCGCCTTCAACTTCGGGCTCCCCTACGCCGGCAAGGACGGCGCCGTCGCCGGCGTCATCTGCATGGGCTTCAACCTGCACCACTACCGGCGGATGCTGGCGGCGGCGAGCCTCCCGGCCGGCACCAGCTACCTGCTCCTCGACCACCGCGGCGTGGTGCTGGCGCGCGGCATCGACCCGGACGACGTCGTCGGCCGCTCCTACGGCGCGGCCGGCTTCCAGCGCATGGTGGACGGCCCCGACGCCGGCTCGGAGGTGGCGATGTCGTTCGCCGGGGACCGGCGGCTCATCGCCTGGCGCAAGGTCCGGCTGGAGGGGGAGCGGACGCCGTACATGTTCGTCCGCGTCGGCGTCCCGGTGGACGCCATCGTCGCCAAGGCGAACCGGGCGCTGCTCGTGAACGTGGCGATGCTCCTCGCCTTCCTCGCCCTGGCGGCGCTGGTCGCCGGCCTGGTGGCCAAGTACGCCATCGTGGACCGCGTCGCGCGCATCGCCGACGCGGCGCGGCGGCTCGCCGCCGGGGACCTCCAGGCCCGGGTGGCGGAGCAGGAGGGCGGCGGCGAGCTGGGGGCGCTGGCCCGCAGCTTCGACGACATGGCCGGCCGGCTGGCGGAGCGCGAGCGGGCCCTGTCGCTGAGCCAGGAGCTGTACCGCAGGCTCTTCGAGGTGGAGTCGGACGCCCTGTTCCTGCTGGAGCAGGCCAGCGGGAGGGTGCTGGAGGCCAACCCGGCCGCCACCCGCCTGCTCGGCTACAGCCGCGACGAGCTGCTCCAGCTCACCAACACCGACCTCTCGACGGTGCCCGAGACCACCCGCCCGTCGGTGCCGGGCGATCCCCCGCCGCTGGTCGAGCGCACCATGCGCCGCCAGGACGGCAGCCTGGTGGCCGTGGAGGCCTCCGGCAGCTACTTCACCATGGAGGGGAAGCAGGTGGTGGTGGCGGCGCTGCGCGACATCTCCGGGCGCAAGCGGGCCGAGGCCGAGAACCGGGGCCTCGCCGAGCAGCTCTTCCAGGCCCAGAAGATGGAGGCGGTGGGGCGGCTGGCGGGCGGCGTGGCCCACGACTTCAACAACCTGCTGACGGTGATCGCCGGCCACGGCGACCTGGCCCTCCTCCAGGTCCAGGACCCGGGCCTGCGCGAGGACATCGAGGTCATGCGCAAGGCCGCCGACAGCGCGGCGGCGCTCACCCGTCAGCTCCTGGCCTTCAGCCGCAAGCAGGTCCTGCAGCCCGAGATCGTGCAGCTCAACGGGCTGGTGGCGAGCACCGACCGGATGCTGCGCCGGGTGATCGGCGAGGACGTCCAGCTCAAGACCCGGCTGGAGCCGGACCTGTGGCGGGTCCGCGCCGATCCGGTCCAGGTCCAGCAGCTGATCATGAACCTGGTGGTGAACTCCCGCGACGCCATGCCCCGGGGCGGGACGCTGACCATCGAGACCGCCAACGTGGTCCTGGACGATTCGTACACCAGCCACCAGAAGGACGTCCGCCCCGGCGAGTACGTGCTGCTGGCCGTCTCCGACACCGGCGAGGGCATGGACGCCGCCACCCTGGCCCGGGTCTTCGAGCCCTTCTTCACCACCAAGAAGGAGGGGAAGGGGACCGGGCTCGGGCTCTCCACCGTCTACGGCATCGTCAAGCAGAGCGGCGGCCACGTCGACGCCTACAGCGAGCTCGGCCTGGGCTCCACCTTCAAGGTCTACCTCCCGCGGGCCGAGGCGAGCGCCGAGGCGCCCGCGCCGGGAGCGCCGGACCTGGCGCCGGAGAAGGGCGGGGCGACGGTGCTGGTGGCGGAGGACTCCGACGGCGTGCGGAGGCTCATCCAGATGGTCCTCTCCAGGCACGGCTTCGAGGTGCTGGAGGCGCGCAACGGCGAGGAGGCGCTGGCGATCGCCGAGCGCCACGCTGGCGCCATCGACCTGCTGGTCACCGACGTGGTGATGCCGGTCCTCGGGGGGTGGGAGACGGCCGAGCGGCTCTCGGCGCGCCGCCCCGGGCTCAAGGTGCTCTTCATGTCCGGCTACACCGAGGACGCCATCCTCACCAAGGGGATCATCAGCGGCGAGCTGGACTTCCTGGAGAAGCCCTTCACCCCGTTCGCGCTCGAGCAGAAGGTCCAGGAGATCCTGGCGCGGCCCGTCTCCCTGGACCGGCCGGCCTAGCAGCGGCCGGGGTCGGGGCGCGCGCCTCGGCGTCCCACATCCACCCCCTTGATCCGGGCTCCGGGGATCGTGTCCCATGTGAGGTCGCTGTGGCGATCCGCCGCACCCTGGTGCGGGGGCGCCGGAGCGGGGGAGACAAGGCGGCTGCGTGGCGGCGAAGGCGACCGTGGACGGCGGGCCGGGCGGCGGTGGCGGCGGCGCGGCCTGGCCGGCGCCGGCCTCGGCGCACCGTGACCTGCACGTCATCCTCGACGCCGTCCCCATCCCCATCTTCTTCAAGGACGCGGCGGGCGTGTACCGGGGCTGCAACCGGGCCTTCGAGGAGTACATCGGCCGGCCGCGTTCGGAGATCGTCGGGCGGACCGTCCACGAGCTGGCCCCGTCGGACCTGGCCGAGGTCTACCACGCCGCCGACCTCGCCCTGCTCCGCGAGCACGGCGTGCAGACCTACGAGAGCCAGGTGCGCTACGCGGACGGCTCCCGCCGCGACGTGCTCTTCAACAAGGCGACCTTCCCGGGCCCGGCCGGGGAGGTCGCCGGGCTGGTGGGGACGATCCTCGACGTCACCGACCGCAAGGCCGCCGAGGCCCGCCTGCAGCACCAGGCCTTCCACGACGCGCTCACCGGCCTGCCCAACCGCGCCCTGTTCATGGACCGGCTCGGGCTGGCGCTGGCGGCGGCGCGGCGGGGCCCGGCGCGGGTGGCGCTGGTCTACCTGGACCTGGACCGGTTCAAGATGGTGAACGACACCCTGGGCCACCACGCCGGGGACCGGCTGCTGCAGGAGGTGGGGCGGCGGCTGGCCGCGGCGGTCCGCGACTCCGACACCATGGCGCGCATGGGCGGCGACGAGTTCTGCGCCATCGTCCCGGACGTCGTCGACGGGGCGGAGGCCGCCGCCGTCGCCCACCGGCTGGCGGCGGCGCTGCGGCCGGTGGTGGAGCTGCAGGGGCACGACCTCCACGTCACCGCCAGCGTCGGCGTGGCGCTGCACCCCACCGACGGCGAGGACCCGCACACCCTGCTGCGCTGCGCCGACGCCGCCATGTACCAGGCCAAGGAGTCGGGGCCGAACGCGGTGCGGCTCTTCTCGCCGGGCCAGCGGGACGACCGCCGGCTGGACTTCGAGAGCAAGCTCCACGGGGCGGTGGAGCGCGGCGAGCTGACGCTGCACTACCAGCCGCAGACCCACCTCGCCACCTCCCGGCTGGTGGGCTTCGAGGCGCTGCTGCGCTGGAACCACCCCACCCTGGGCCAGGTGATGCCCGACCGGATCATCCCGGTGGCCGAGGAGTCGGGGCTGGTGCTCCCCATCGGCGCCTGGGTGCTGCGCGAGGCCTGCCGGCAGGCCGCCGCCTGGCAGCGCGGCGGGCGGAACCTGCGCGTCGCCGTCAACGTCTCGGCGCGGCAGCTCGAGCGCGGCGACTTCCCCGACCTGGTCCGGGAGACGTTGCGGGAGACCGGCCTGGAGCCGGCGCTCCTGGAGGTGGAGCTGACCGAGAGCGTGGCGATGCGCGAGGAGTCGATCGCCCGGATGGCCTCGCTGCGCGACACCGGCGTGCGCATCGCCATCGACGACTTCGGCACCGGCTACTCCTCGCTCTCCTGCCTGCGCCGCATGCCGGTGGAGGCGCTGAAGATC
>JAJZTO010000275.1 GCA_021848865.1 Myxococcales bacterium | reverse complement strand
CTACCTGGAGCCGCTGGTTGCGCTCGACTCCGGGGACCCGGCGCGGCGCGCGCCCTTCGGGCGCTTCGGCACCGACCTCTCCACCTTCCACCGGCTGCCGTCGCTCGCCGCGGAGCTGCTCCCGACCGCCCTGGCCGGGCCGGTGCACGTCGCCGGACGCGCCTCGCTCACCCGCTTCGCGCCGCTGCACGGGGCGACCGGCGACGAGGGGGCCGACGGCATCGGCCCGGGCGACCGGGGCTGGGGCGTGCCGGCGGTGGGGTCGGTGCGGGCCCCGTCCATCCCGCCCTTCGACGCCGGCGAGCGCGACGGCGCCTGGCAGCCGGGCGAGCGGCTCGCCGCCACCCGGCTGCAGGGGCGGGCCGAGCTGTCGGCGCCGCTGCGGGCCGGGCGCCTCGCGCTGGCCGAGCCCTGGCTCGCCGCCGACGCCGCCGGCTACGCCTTCGAGGCGGCGCGCGACCCGGCGGCCAGCGCCCGCCTGGCCGGGGGCCTGGCCCTCTCCACCGAGCTGTCCCGCCGCTTCGGCGAGGGGGAGCGGAAGGAGGAGGGGGAGCGGGAGTGGAAAGTGCTGCACACCCTGGCGCCCCGGGTCGAGTGGCGCTTCGGCGGCCGCGCGGCAGGCCCGGCGCTGCCCTCCGGCTACGCCTTCGACGACGCCGACGCGGCGCCGGCCCCGCCGGTCGGGGATCCGCTCCACCCGGCGCGCACCCTCTCGGCGGCGCCGCCCGCCGGTTTCCAGCAGCTCCGCGTCGCCCTGCGCAACCGGCTGCTGCTGCCGCTCGGCCGGCGGAGCAGCGCGGCGCTCGACCTCGACCTGGGCCAGGACCTGGACCTGGCGGCGGGGCGCCGGGCCGAGAGCTGGGCCTCGCTGGCGCTGCGGCTGCCGTACCTCACCGCCGACGCCTCGGCGCGCTTCTACGCCCTCGGCGCCGCCCGCCCGCCCGGCAGCCCCGTGGCTCCCTTTCCTTCCGCGCTCGACCGGATCTCCGCGCTGCGCGCCAGCTTCTCGCTGGGCGGTCCGCGCGCCGAGCTCCACGGCGGGCTGGTGGCGCTGGGGCCGGGCGGGTCGCAGCGGCTCGCGGCCGGCGCCGACCCGCTCTTCGATCCCCGGCCGCTGGGCGTGGATCCGGTGGCGCAGGGCTCGGCCGGCTTCCGCGTCCGCTGGTCGGCGGCGACGCTCGCCTACGACCTCGACTTCAACGCCCGGCGCCTCACCACCCCGGTGGTGGCCGACGGCCGCACCGACCCCCACCTCTTCCAGCAGACCGCCCGCCTCACCTGGGACTCCCCCTGCCGGTGCTTCCGCCTCGGGGTGGTGGCGGCGCTGCGGGAGGGGCGCTCCCTGCCCGACCTGGGGCTCACCTTCGACCTCTCCTCCCTTGCCGAGGGGACGCCCCCGCGCGGCGGTTGACCGGGAGCCGCGCCGGGCCGTACTTTCGATTCGGGAGTCGATCTTGCCCCGCGCACGCACCGCCCGGCGGGCCCCGGCCCGCGACGCCGCCACCGATCCGCTCGACGAGCCGGAGAAACGGCGCGCCATCCTCCACGCCGCGGTCCGGGTCTTCGCCGAGAAGGGCTACCACGGCTGCCGCATCGCCGACGTGGCCCGCGCGGCCGGCGTCGCCTACGGCCTCGTCTACCACTACTTCCGCAACAAGGAGGCGCTGCTCGAGAAGGTCTTCGAGGAGCAGTGGGCCCTCTTCCTCGCCGCCATCCGGGCCGTCGCCGAGGGCCCGGGGAGCGCCGGGGAGCGGCTCGCCGGCGTGTGCCGCTTCTCGGTGGACGTGCTCAAGACGGCGCCGGCGGCGGTGCGGGTGCTGATGCTGGAGGTGGCCCGGACGCCGAACGCGCTGCGGGCCGGCTCCAACCGCCAGACCTTCGAGGAGGCGCTGGGGCTCGTGGCCGGGATGGTGCGGGAAGGGCAGGCGGCCGGCGAGCTGCGCGCCGGGCTGGACCCGCTGGTGGCGGCGGCCGGGCTGCTCGGGGCCCTGGAGATGTCCCTCACCATCCTGGTGCTGGACCTGCTCCCGAGCGGCTCGGAGGCCGAGGTGGAGCGTGCCAAGGAGCAGGTGGTGGACTTCGTGCTGCTCGGCCTGCGGGGCGCGCGCAGCCCGGATTGACGGCCCGCGCGGCCGCCGTTAACTCTCCGCGCCTCCAACCGCCGCACCAGGAGCGCCCCCATGGCCCCCCGCGTCCTCGTCTCCGACGACCTCTCCGCCGACGGCGTCGCCATCCTCAGGAAGGCCGGGCTGGAGGTGGACGTGAAGGTCGGCCTCCAGCCCGAGGAGCTGGAGCAGATCGTCGGCGGCTACGAGGCCCTGGCGGTCCGCAGCGCCACCAAGGTGACCGCCCGGGTGCTGGAGAAGGCGACCCGCCTCCAGGTGGTGGGCCGGGCCGGGGTCGGCGTCGACAACGTGGACCTGGACGCCGCCACGCGCCGCGGGGTGGTGGTGATGAACACCCCGGGGGGCTCGTCGGTCACGGTGGCGGAGCTGACGGTGGCCCACATGCTGGCCCTGGCCCGCCACCTCCCGCAGGCCACCGCCAGCGTCAAGGCGGGGAAGTGGGAGAAGAAGAGGTTCCAGGGCCACGAGCTGGCCGGGAAGACCCTGGGCGTGGTCGGCATCGGCAACATCGGCTCGGTGGTGGTGGACCGCTGCCAGGGGCTGGGGATGCGGGTGGTGGCCTACGACCCCTTCATCAGCGCCGAGGCGGCCGCCAAGCTGGGCGTGAGCCTGGTCGGCCTCGACGAGCTCTGGGGCAAGGCCGACGTGGTCTCGCTCCACGTGCCGCTCACCGAGCAGACCCGCAACCTGATCGACGCCCGGACCCTGGCCCGCATGAAGAGGGGGGCGCTGCTGGTGAACTGCGCCCGCGGCGGCCTCGTCGACGAGAGGGCCCTGGCCGACGCCCTGGCCTCGGGCCACCTCGGCGGCGCGGCGCTGGACGTCTTCGAGAAGGAGCCGGTGGCGCCCGACTACCCGCTGCTCCGGCTCGACAACTTCATCTGCACCCCGCACCTCGGGGCCTCCACCGAGGAGGCCCAGGCGGCGGTGGCGGTGGCCATCGCCGAGCAGATCGCCCTGTTCCTCACCGAGGGCGTGGCCCAGAACGCGGTGAACCTGCCCTCGCTGCCCCGCGAGGTGCTGCTGCGCGTCGCCCCCTACCTGGCCCTGGCGCAGAAGCTCGGCGCCCTGGCGGCCCAGCTGGCGCCGGAGGGGGCCACCGAGGTCCGGGTGGAGACGGCCGGGGACCTGTCCACCGCGCCGGCCCGCCCCATCACCTCGGCGGTGCTCAAGGGGCTGCTGCGCCACGTGCTCGACGCGCCGGTGAACGACGTCAGCGCCCCGGCCGTCGCCAGGGAGCGCGGGCTCACGGTGCGCGAGGAGCGGGTGGCCGAGCACACCGACTACGCCTCGCTGCTCACCGTGGCGGTGAGCGGCAAGGGGACCGCGGTGGTGGTCTCGGGGACGGTCTACGGCAAGGGGGAGGCCCGCATCGTCCGGGTGAACCAGTTCCGGCTCGAGGCGGTGCCCGAGGGAGACCTGATCCTCTGCGAGAACGACGACGCCCCCGGCGTGGTGGGGCAGCTGGGCACCGCGCTGGGCCGCGCCGGCGTGAACATCGCCAACATCTTCCTGGCGCGGGATCCGGAGCGGAAGGGGGCGGTCTCGCTCATCAACGTGGACTCCTCCCCGCCGGCCGAGCTGCTGGAGTCGCTGCGAAGGCTTCCCCACGTGCGCCGGGTGGCGTACATCAGGCTGTAGGCGCCCCCTCACCCCGGGCCCGCTCACCCGCCGGAGCGGGGGCGCGGGCCGACCAGGATCCGATGCTCGACCTCTCCCTGCCCAGCGGCCTGCGCGACATGCTCCCCGACCACTCCGCGCACCTGGCGGAGCTGACCGGGAAGCTGCACCGGCTCTTCGCCTCCTTCGGCTACCGGCGGGTGCTGCTGCCGACCCTGGAGCGGCTGGAGGTGGTGGAGCGCGGGCTGTCGCCGGCCGCGCTGGCCGGGGTGCTGAAGTTCGTCGAGCCCGGCTCGGGCGAGGTGGTGGCCATCCGGCCCGACATCACGCCGCAGATCGCCCGGCTCTACGCCGCGCGCGCCGACGCCCTGCCGGCGCCGGCGCGGCTCTGCTACGACGGCCCGGTGCTGCGGGCCCGCGAGGCGCGGGCCGGTCGCCCCCGCGAGGTGGTGCAGGCCGGCGTCGAGCTGCTCGGCGCCGGCGGGCCCCGGGCCGACGCCGAGGCGCTGGTGCTGCTCGGCCGCTGCCTGGCGAAGGTGGGGCTGGGCCACGCGGTCCTGGAGGTGGGCCACGCCCGCTTCGCGCCCGCGGTGGTCGAGGCGGTCCGGCTCCCCGCCGCGGCCCGCGCCGAGGCGGCCGAGGCCCTGGCCCGCAAGGACGAGGGGGCGCTGCAGGCGCTGGCGCGCCGGGCGGGGGGCGCGCCGGCGGCGGATCGGAAGAGCGTCGT
>JAJZTO010000274.1 GCA_021848865.1 Myxococcales bacterium | reverse complement strand
CGTGACGGCCAGCTCCAGCCCGAGGCCGCGCAGGACCCGGAGCGCCTTCCCGAGTTCGGCGGTCGCCTTGCCGCGCTCCAGCTCGCTGAGGAAGCGGGTGCCCACGCCGCAGAGCGCGGCGGCCTCGGCCTGGGTCATGCGGTCGGCCTTGCGGCGCTGGCGGAGGAGGCGGCCGAGCGCGGCGGGGGAATCGACGTTCCCGTACGGTAGGATCTTGAGGTTCATGAGCCTGGGCGAAGGCTGATTGTCCCGTTAGGGAATACGCCTACCACCTGGCTGGCGCCCACGCCAGTCCATGCCCGTGCGGGGCGAGCGGCGCCTTTAGAGAGCTCCGAGCAGCGCGCTCGAACCAGTCTCGACGTGCTTGAGACACCAGACCTGGACAAGCTCGTCGGCATCGAACGCCGACCGGCCGCTCCTGGTGTGGCGCTCGATGGCCTGCCGGAGCACAGCCTCGGTGAGGGCCGACCTTGGCCTGGACGATTGAGTGGTCCGACTCGGCCCGCAAGCAGCTCCGGAAACTCGACCGCCAGGTCGCTCGCCAGCTGGTTGACTATGGTGCGACTGTCTGACACTACTCCATCTTGACACCCGTAGCAGTAAGCAGTAGTGACCATGAGCATGGGGTCGCACCTCCAGGCCGTCGAGTTCTTTCACCTCCAGTTCGCACGCCTGCTCTGCGCCGGACCGGACAAGGACTGCTTCGCCATCAAGGGCGGCTGCAACCTGCGCTTTTTCTTCGAGAGCGTCCGGTATTCCGAAGACATCGACCTCGACGTGACCGACAGGGTCCCCGTGCACACGCTCAAGGACAGGGTCTCCAGGATCCTGGCGGGCCCGGCACTCACCCTGACGCTCAGGAATCGTGGGATCCAGGTGGGCCAGATCACGGCGCCCAAGCAGACGGAGACGACGCAACGCTGGAAGGTGAGCCTCTCCATGGAGGGCCGGTCCGTTCCCCTGCCCACCAAGATCGAGTTCTCGCGGCGAAGCACGACCGAAGAGGCCGTGCTGGAACCGATCGCGCCAAGCGTCGTGGCGGAACACCAGTCCATGCAGTTCCTGGCCCCGCACTATCCGCTCGCCGCCGCCCTGCGACAGAAGGTCAAGGCGCTGGCTCGCGAAGGTGGAACCGAGCCATGAACGCCCGTGACGCCCTGGGACGCCTGCGCGCGCTCCGGGTTCCCGCCGTGACCACGGCGGACGCCGCGGCCGTCCTGGGAATCTCGGTCGAGGCCGCAAGCCACACCTTGCGACGGCTCGGGGCCTCCGGCCTCCTGAGCCCGGTTCGCAAGGGGCTCTGGGCCCTGCGCGATCGGCCCGACCCGCTGGCCCTGGCCGAGTACGTCACGGCACCGTATCCGAGCTACGTGTCGCTGCAGAGCGCGCTCTACCTGCACGGGATGGTCGATCAGATTCCCGCCATGACCTACCTGGTCTCCCTCGGGCGGACCGCTCGCGTCCAGACCGGGCTGGGAACCTACAGCGTGCATCACGTCCGGCCCGAGCTCTTCGGAGGAGCCCGGCAGGATCCGGAATCGGGGATCAAGCTGGCGTCCCCGGAGAAGGCGCTGGTGGACTTCCTCTACCTGTCTCCCACCCGGTCCCGCCTGTTCGCGGCGCTGCCCGAACTGGAACTCCCCAAGACCTTCAGCTCCCGCGCGGCGAAGAGGTGGGTGGCCCGCATCCCTTCGGGTCGCATGCGCACCATCGTCGAACGCGAACTCGACCGGGTCCTTGAGGACTCGAAGCGCGGCCGGGGATGACTGCCGGCGCCGCTGAGGCCCCCGAGGGCGGTTTGACGGCGCCCCCACGCCTCGCTATACATGTACACGACGTATGACACCGAGGTCCGCCATGCTCGCGCTCCGTCTCCCGCCGGAAATCGAAGAACGTCTGGATGCCCTGGCCAAGGCCACCGGCCGCACCAAGAGCTTCTACGTGCGCGAGGCGATCCTCGAACACCTCGAGGACATGGAGGACGCCTACCTGGCGGCCGCCACCCTCGAGCGGGTCCGCCGCGGCAAGGAGCGGGTCTTCACCACCGACCAGGTGAGGGCCGACCTTGGCCTGGACGATTGAGTGGTCCGACTCGGCCCGGAAGCAGCTCCGGAAGCTGGATCGTCAGGTCGCTCGCCAGCTCATCGACTACGTGGAGACGCGGGTCGCGCCTGACCCGCGCGCCGTGGGGAAGGCGCTCACCGCGCAATTCGCTTCGCTCTGGCGCTACCGGGTGGGGGACCACCGGATCATCGTCTCGATCGAGGACGCCGTCCTTCGCATCCTGGTGGTGAGGATCGGCCACCGGCGAGAGGTCCACCGGTAAATGGCGCCGACGGTCCCGGGGCAAGCCCGGGCCGGTGCCCCCCTACTTGAGCAGCTCCTCCGTCATCCGCCGGTGCGCCTGCGCCTCCCGCGCCTTTCCGAGCTCGTCGAGCCGAGCCTGGTAGTCCTCGCGCCGCTGGCCGGGGAGCGAGGAGGCCCGCTCCACCGCGGCGATGGCGTCGTCGAGCCGGCCACCCTGCTGGCAGTAGGCGGCCAGCGTCATGAGCGGCCAGGGGGAGTCGGGCAGGGCGGCCACCGCCGAGCGCGACCGCTCGATCGCCTCGCCGGTCCGCCCCTGCGCCGAGAAGGCGGCCGCCACCAGGAGCTGCCGCAGCGCCTGCTCGTGCGGGGTGCGCGCCGCCATCGACTCGGCCAGCCGCTTGGCCTCGGCCGGGCGCCGGGCCGCCAGCGAGCGGTAGACCAGCGCCTCGGTGAGCGGCGGCGAGCCCGGGTTGGCCGCCAGCCCCTGCTCCAGCGTGGCCCGCGCCTCGTCGTCGTACCCCTCCGCCAGCAGCACCGCCGAGGCGACGCGCCAGCCCTCCGGGTCGGCCGGCTTCTCGCGGGTGCGGCGCTGGGCCAGCTCGAGCGCCTCCTCCAGCTCGCCGGCGGCCAGCAGCGCCCCGGCCAGCGGCGTCATGGCCCGGGCGTCGAGCGAGTCGTCGAGCGCGCGCCGGAAGACCAGCGCGGCGTCGGCCGGGCGCTGGCGGGAGAGGAGCAGGTAGCCGAGGCCGATGAGCCCATCGCCGGTGTCGGGCGCCACCTGCAGCAGCTCGTCCACGTCCTGGAACCGATCGGCCGCCTCGACCAGCGCGCCGGGCGAGCCGTAGAGCACGGCCAGCCGGTACTCGCGCCGGGCCAGCGCCCCTTGCCCCGAGGCCGCCAGGCAGCGGGCGGCGTACTGGTGCGGCTCGGGGGCGGTCGGGTTGAGCGCCATGGCGCGGGTGAGCCAGGGCATGGCGGGGGCGCAGTGGCCTTCCAGCACCATACGGGCGCCCACCGCGGCGGCCGGCACGTAGTCGGCCCGGTGCCAGCGCAGCGCTTCCTCGGCCAGGGCCGCGGCAAGAGCCGCGGTCGGCGCGCGGGCCACGGCCAGCGCCTCCTCGTCGGTCGGGTGGGCCCGCCAGAAGAGCGCGCCGGCCACCACCACGGCCAGCACCGCCGCCGCGCCGCCCGCCAACCACCCCCAGCGGAGCCGCAAGGAACCATTGCCGCGCGTGAGCAGCCCGAGCGCGACCATGAACGGCACGCCCACGCCGCTGAACTCGAGCGAGAAGTCCACCAGGTTGTGCGCCGCCACCGCGGCGGTGCCGGCCAGCAGCCCCACCTCCACCGAGGAGAGGTCGCGGCGCCTGGCCGCGGCCAGCCAGACCAGCGCCAGCGTGCCCACCAGCAGCAGCCCGGCCGGCGCGCCGAGATCGACGAGCGGCTGGAGCCACTCGTTCTCCAGGTGCGTGAAGGTCACGGCGGAGGGGTCGGTCTTCAAGGCCGGGAAGACGGTGGCGAACGAGCCGCGGCCGATGCCGGAGAGCGGCCGCTCGCGGATGAGGGCCCAGGCTGGCCGCCAGAGCTCCAGCTTCACGTCGTCGCGCGCGGTCCGCAGCGTGGAGAGCTCGCGCACCACCGGCTCGAGCGCGAGATACGCCACCGCGCCCAGCGCGGCGGTGAGGCCGGCCAGCGCCACCCAGCGCCAGGGGTGGGGCGGCTCGCCGTCGGGCCGCTCCCGCCAGGCCGCCAGCAAGAGGAAGACCGCCACGCCGCCGAAGAAGGCGCCGATGCCGCCGCGCGAGAGGGAGAGGAAGAGCGCCGCCACCACCGCCACGAAGGCGAGCAGCCAGAGCAGCCGGGCCTGGCCGTGGCGGCGCAGCGCCAGCCCCAGCACCGGGAAGGCGGTGAGGGCGAGGAAGCCAGACAGGTGGTTGGGGTTGACGAAAGGGGCGCGCGGCTCCAGCAGCGGCCCCAGGCCGAGCAGCGCGGCGACCAGCACCACCGCGGCCACGGCCAGCCCGGAGACCCCGAAGGCGACCAGCACCACCTCGCGCCGGCGCCGGGTGCCGGCCACCGCCCAGGCGGCGCAGAAGGCGAACAGCGCCGCCGCGGACGAGGCGAGGTCTCGCCCGGAGGCGGGCGGATCGAGCGACACCGCCTGGCCG
>JAJZTO010000273.1 GCA_021848865.1 Myxococcales bacterium | reverse complement strand
GTGGGGACGCCGTCCAGCACCACCCGGCCCGCCGGCGGCGGGAACGTCCCGCCGGCGCGGGGCGGGAGCGACGGGGCGGCCGGCGGCGGCAGCGTCGGGCCCGGGCCCGGCGCCGCGCGGCAGGCGGCGGCGGCCGCCGCCGCCGCCGGCAGGGCGGCGGCGGCCGGGAGGCCGGGCCTCATCCGCGCAGCACCCGCAGCTCGACGATCTTCGAGTCCACGAAGCGGCGCACCGCCCGCAGCACCTCCAGCTCCGAGAGCGGCGCGATCTGCACCAGCTGCGACACGTCGCGGGCGCCGTCGCAGCGGGCCAGCAGGTACTTCTCGGCGGAGCCGAGCCGGAGCCGGGCGATCTCGTGGGACGGCAGCCGCGGCACCGGGATGCGCGGCGGGCGCAGCAGCTGGCCGCGCAGCTCGGCGAGCAGCGCCTGCCGGGTGACCTGGAGGAGGTCCTCCGCGCCCCCCGCCCCCGGGGCCAGCTCGACGGCCCGCGCCGCCAGCTCCTCGGCCTCCAGGTGGCGCCGGGCGGAGAGCGCCTCGCGGGCGCGGCGCAGCAGCTCGGGGGCGAGGAGCCCGCCCTCCGCCTCCGGCGCGCCGGCCGTCCCGGCCAGGGGGCGGATCACGCCGTTCCGGTGGAGCGCGTAGAGCCGCTGGTGGAGGTGAAAGTCGGTGGCGTGGAGCGCCAGGCCGATCTCGTCGATGGTCTTCCCCTCCCGGGCCAGCCGGAGGAGCCGTCCGTCCACGCTGTCCGGCGCCACCGCGGCCGCCGCCGCCTCGTCCACCGAGAGCGGCGCGCCGCCGGAGGGGAAGGTGGCGCGGAAGGCCTGCCAGGCGGTGGCGCGGAACTCGGCCTCGCGGGCGATCTCCTCGAGCGGCACCGCCGCGTCCAGCTCGTCGAGCGCGGTGGGGTGGGGCGGCGGGGACTCGTCGCAGGTGAAGTAGCCCGAGGTCCAGACGAAGACGTCGAGCAGCGTCTCGCGGATCTTGATGGCCAGGGTCTCGCGCACCACCTCCGGCTTCACCAGCCCGACCATGGTGAGCACCCGGCCCAGCCGCACCTTGGTCTCCTGCTGGGTGGCGAAGGCCTTGGCGAGCTGCTCCTCGTCCACGTGGCCGAAGTTGATGAGCAGCTGGCCCAGGTACTCGCGCGGGTCGTTGGAGGAGGCGCCCACCGCCACGCCGCCGGAGAGGGCGATGGTCTTGCGCACCGACCCGCGCTCGCAGGTGAGCTCGCCGCTCACCTTGCGCTTCGCGAGCAACTCCACCAGGTCTGTCAGGGGCAGGAGGTGGAAGCTGCCCATCAGCGAGCGCATCGCCGCGGAGTGTGGCAGGGAAGGCGCGCTGGCGGCAAGGCGCCCGGCGCGGTAAAGAAGCCGCCCATGACCGAGAAACCCGAACCGGCTGGCCCGGCGCGGCCGGGCTCCCGCCGCGCGCTGATCGTCGCCGGCGCCGCCGTGGCGGTGACCGCCGCCGCGGCCCTCTACGGGTGGGGCGGGCTGGACGGCTCCTCCTCCGCCCCTCCGCGGCCCCCCTTCGAGATCACCCCGGCGAACGTGGCGCCTCCGCCGCTCTCGCTGCCCCTCGCCGACGGGGGGCGCGTCACGCTGGCCGACGCCACCGGCCAGGTGCTCTTCGTGAACTTCTGGGCCACCTGGTGCCCGCCCTGCCGCGACGAGATGCCGTCGATGCTGCGGCTGGGCCGCGACCTGGCCGAGCGCCACCCCGGGAGGTTCAAGATGGTGGCGGTGTCGGTGGACGAGGGCTGGGACGTGGTGAAGGACTACTTCGGCGGCGTCCTCCCGCCCGGCGCGACGGTGGCGCTCGACGCCGACCAGGAGGCGACCCGCGCCTGGTACTGCGCCGCGCGCGGCGGCTGCCCGGACAGCTTCAAGTTCCCGGAGACCTACGTGGTGGACCGGACGGGTCGCCTGGTCGCCTACATGGTCGGGCCGCGCGACTGGTCCGACCCCGCCGCACGGCAGTTCCTGGAGAAGCTGATCGGCGGCTGAGTCGTCGGTTTCCGCCGTTGTTCCGGCAGCTTGCCTCGTGTCGCCTTCACCGTCTGGCGACGGGCGTGCGCCCCTTTTCCTTGTGCGGTTTTTGGGCCGTGGCGTATAAACGCTTGAGATGGGAGGCGTTTTCACCCATCGGACCGTCGGGAGATCGAGCTTGGCGGAGGGCGTGCGCGGCATACCGGTGGTGGTGATGGGGCTCGGCCCGGTGGGCCAGGCCATCGCTCGCGCCGCGCTGGCCACGCCCGACCTCCGGGTGGTCGGCGCCGTCGATCCCCGCCACGCCGGGCGGACGCTCGGCGAGCTGCTCGGGTCCACCGGGCCGGCGCTGACGGTGGAGGCCGAGCCGGCGCGCGCCCTGGCGGCGGCGCGGGGCGGCGTCCTGCTCCACGCCGTGACCAGCGACCTCGAGGAGGCGGAGCCGCAGCTGCGCCAGGCGGTGCGCGCCGGGCTGTCGGTGGTCTCCACCTGCGAGGAGCTCGCCTACCCGTGGCTCTCCCACGAGGCGCTGGCGGAGGAGCTGGACCGGCTCGCCGAGCAGCGCGACGTGGCGGTGGTGGGCGCCGGGGTGAACCCGGGCTTCGCGCTCGACCGGCTCCCGGCCTTCCTCTCCCAGGTGGCCGGCCCGGTGCGCCACGTCCGCGCCGTGCGGGTGGTGGACGCCGCGGCGCGGCGGGAGCAGCTGGCCCGGAAGGTGGGGGCGGGGCTCACCGTGGAGGCCTTCGACGCCGCCGCCGAGCGGGGCGAGGTGGGCCACGTCGGCCTGTCGCAGTCGGCGGCGCTGGCGGCGCTGGGCTGCGGCTTCGAGCTGGACGAGGTGGAGGAGACCATCGACCCGGAGGTGGCCGCCCGCGACCTCTCCGGCCCGGTCCCGGTGGCGCGGGGGCGGGTGGCCGGGGCGCGCCAGGTGGTGCGCGGCTTCGTCGAGGGCGAGGAGCGGGTGAGGCTGGAGCTGACCATCGCCGTGGGGGCGGCCGACCCGCGCGACGAGGTGGAGCTGGACGCCACGCCGCCGCTGCGGCTCGTCGTCCCCGGGGGGATCCCGGGCGAGGAGGCGACCGCCTGGGCGGTGGTGAACGCCGCCGCGCCGGCGACGCTGCTGCGCGGCCTGGTGACGGTGCTCGACCTGCCCGCGGGCAGGTGAAAGGAGCTCGGATGCTCGATCGATCGCTGGTGGGACGGGAGAGCGAGCCGGTGGTGGTGGTGGTGGAGGCCGGCATGATCCGGCGCTTCGCCGAGGCGCTGGGGGACGCCAACCCCGTCCACGTCGACGAGGCGGCGGCCCGGGCCGCCGGCCACGCCGCGCTGGTGGCGCCGCCGACCTTCCCCGCCGCCCTGGCGGTGAACGAGCGCTTCCGCCACTCGCTCGACCTGGGGACGCGCCTCCTGCTCCACGGGGAGCAGCAGATCGAGTACGGGCGCCAGGTGGTGGCCGGCGACCGGCTCACCATCCGCACCAAGGTGGCCGACGTGCTGGAGCGGAGCGGGGCCAGCGGCCCCATGGACGTCCTGGTCCTCGAGGACGAGGCCCGCGACCCGCAGGGCAATCTCGTGTTCCGCACGCGCGCCACGCTGGTCCTGCGCCGCGGCTAGGGGGAGATCCATGGCGCTACTCGCCCGGCAGCTCTACTTCGAGGCGGTCAAGGTGGGGGACGAGCTCCCCCCGCTGGTGAAGCCGCCGGTGGACCGCGTCCAGATCGCCCGCTACGCGGGGGCGAGCGGCGACTTCAACCCGCTCTACGTGGACGAGCCCTTCGCCCGGAACGCCGGCTTCCCCTCGGCGCTGGCGCCGGGGATGCTGGCCATGGGCTTCCTGTCGGAGCTGGCGGTGGACTGGCTGCGCGGCGCGCGGCTGCGCCGCTTCCAGGCGCGCTTCGTGAAGATCGTCTGGCCGGGGGACGTCCTCACCGCCCGCGGCCGGGTCGCCGAGCGGCGCTTCGAGGGGCAGGGGAGCTACGGCGTCGACATCGAGGTGTGGGCCGAGAACCAGCGCGGCGAGCTGGTGACCCGCGGCCTGGTGGCGGCCCAGCTCTACTACAGCGCCGAGGACGAGGCGCGGCAGCGCGCCGGCCAGCCGCCGCTCCAGGTCTCGCCCGAGGAGGAGGAGGCCCGCCTGGCGAAGCTCTCGCGCGCGCAGCCGGCGCGGCGCCCCGAGCCGGCGCGGCCCGGGCTCCCGCCCCCGGTCCGGCCCGCCTTCCCGCCGCCGCTGCCGCCGCGTCCGGGCGCGCCGCCGGTCCCGGCCCGGCCGGTCCCGGGCGCCGCCCCTCGCCCGCTCTCGGCCGCGCCCCCCTCCGCCGGCGCGAAGGCCGCGCCCAGGACCGACGACAAGAAAGCCCCTAAGCCGGCCCGGAAGCCGGCCAGGAAGGCGGCGAGAGGGCCGGCGAGGAAGGGCGCCTCGAAGGCCCGCCCGGCCCGGAAGCCGGCGGCCGCCAAGGGGAAGGGGGCGCGCAGGCCGGCGCCGCGC
>JAJZTO010000272.1 GCA_021848865.1 Myxococcales bacterium | reverse complement strand
GCCACCACGCCCCGGAAGCGCTCCCCGACGTGGTCGGCGAGGAGCAGCGCCGCGTAGAAGGCCTGGATCTCCCGCTCGGCCTGCATCGCCGCCCGCTCCCGCTCCGAGCAGAGCAGCGCGATCTCCCCGAGGTCGCGGGACCCGATGCGCCCGGGCGCCCGCCCCTGGGCCCACTGCTCCTTCAGCAGCCGGTGCACCATCAGGTCGGGGTAGCGGCGGATGGGCGAGGTGAAGTGCAGGTAGTGCTCGGCCGCCAGCCCGAAGTGGCCCTGGTTCTCGGCGCTGTAGACGGCCTGCATCATGGCCCGCAGCAGCAGCTGGTTCAGGGCCCGCTGCTGGGCGTGCCCCTCGAAGCGGTGCAGCAGGGCGTTGAGCGCCCGGGGCGAGAGCGGGCCGGAGGGCACCGCGAAGCCCTGGGACGCGGCCAGGGTCCGGAAGGCCTCGAGCTTCTCGTCGTCGGGGAGGCCGTGGACCCGGTAGATGGTGGGCAGCTCCCGGTCCCCGAAGTGGCGCGCCACCGCCTCGTTGGCGGCCAGCATGAACTCCTCGACGATGCGGTGGGCCCGGTTGCGGGGCCGCTTCTCGACGGCGACCACCTTCCCGGCCCCGTCCAGCACCACCTTGGCCTCGGGCAGGTCGAAGTCGATGGCCCCGCGGCGCGCCCGCATCGCCGTGAGCGCCGCCTGCAGCTCGGCCATGAGGGCGAAGTCGGGGCGCAGCGCCTCCTTGCCCGGGACCGGCTCGCCCGCCAGCGAGGCGGCCACCTCGTCGTAGGTGCACCGGGCGGCGGAGCGCATCACCGCCGGGTAGAGCTCGGCGCCGGCCGGCTCGCCCTCCTCGTCGATGCGCAGGTCGGCCACCATGCAGAGCCGGTCGACGTGCGGGTTCAGCGAGCAGATCCCGTTGGAGAGCCGCTCCGGGAGCATGGGGAGCACCAGCTGCGGGAAGTACACGCTGGTGCCGCGCCGCAGCGCCTCGCCGTCGAGCGCGGTCCCGGGGCGGACGTAGTGGGCGACGTCGGCGATGGCCACCACCAGCCGCCAGGCCGCCTTCCCCCGGCCCCGCGGCAGCCGCTCGACGAAGACCGCGTCGTCGAAGTCGCGGGCGTCGGCCCCGTCGATGGTGACCAGCGGCAGCGCGGTGAGGTCGCGCCGGCCGGCCCGGTCCGCCGGCGTCACCTGGTCGGGCACCCGCCCGGCCTCCTCCCGGACCTCGTCGGGGAAGAGGTCGGCGAAGCCCTTGCCGTAGGCCACCCGCAGCGCCTCGACCCGCGGCTCGCCCGGGGCGCCCACCCGTTCCACCACGCTCCCCGCCAGCCGCCCGGTCCCGGGCTCGAGCGCCACCTTGACCAGCTCGCCGTCGACGGCGAGGCCGCTCTCCGCCACCGGCACGGTGCCCTCGACGTCGGTCCCGATGGGCACAACGAAGCTCGAGGGGCCCCGGGCGTGGTAGCTGCCGATGAGCCAGCGGCGGCGGCGCTCCAGCACCGCCAGGTTGCGCCCCTGGGTGCGCCCGGCGCGCCCCGGAACGACCTCGACGCGCACCAGGTCGCCGTCGAAGGCCTTCCCGGCCTCGTCCGGCGGCACGAAGACGTCCTCGCCGGCCCGGTCCAGGCGGGCCACGAAGCCGAAGCCGTCGCGGTGCCGGGTCAGGGTGCCGACCACGCCGCGGCCACCGCCCCGGCCGGGGCGGGGCGGCGCGGCCGGGATGCGCGGCGGCGCCGGCGCGGGGCGGGCCGCGGGGAGCGCGAAGCGCCGGTCGTCGCGCACCACCAGGCCCTCCCGGGCCAGGTCTCGCAGCAGGCGCTTCACCGCCGTCCGCTCCCCGGCGTGGAGGTGGGCCCGCTGCATGAGGTCGCCGGCCGAGAGCGGCTTTCCGCCCGCTGACCGCAGCGCCTCGAGCAGCGCGCCGCGCCGGTCCTTGCCCCCCTCGCCGTCCCGTCTCTTCACCGTGCGCCCCCCTGTCCGACCTGGCGCGAGAACATGTCACGCGGGGGACGCCCGGTCGAGCCCCGACCGCCCGGGGCGGCTTGACAGGGCGGGGCCGGCGGGGCGACAAGCGATCCGTGCTCGCTCCGGACCAGGCGCTGCGCCGCGTGCTCGCGAGCCTGGCCGACGTGGCGCCGCTCCCGGCGGAGCGGGTGGCCTTCCGCGCCGCGCTGGGCCGGGCGCTGGCCGAGGACCTGGTCGCCGAGCGCTCGCTGCCCCCCTTCGACAACTCCCAGATGGACGGCTACGCGCTGCGGGCCCGCGACGCCAGCCGCGCCGGGGCCCGGCTGCCGGTCGCCTTCGAGGTGGCGGCCGGGGCCCGCGGACCGGCCGTCCTGCCGCCGGGCGCCTGCGCCCGGGTCTTCACCGGCGCGCCGCTCCCGGAGGGCGCCGACTGCGTCGAGATGCAGGAGGAGGTGGAGCGGGAGGGAGCCTCCGCCCGCTTCCGGCGCGCCGCCGTGGCGGGACGCTTCGTCCGGCGGGCGGGCCACGACGTGGCCCGCGGCTCGGCACCGCTCCGGCGGGGCGGCCTGGTGGACGCCGGGGCGGTGGGGCTGGCGGCCGCGCTCGGGCGCACCGAGCTGCTGGTCCACCGCCGTCCGCGCGTGGCGGTGCTCGCCACCGGCGACGAGCTGGTGCCGGTGGACCGCGTCGCCGGGCCGGGCCAGATCCAGGACTCCAACAGCCACGCCCTGGCCGCCGCCGGCGCCGACGCCGGCGCCGACCCGGTGCTGCTGCCCCTGGCCGGCGACAGCCGCGCCGTCCTGCGGCGCGCCCTGGCCGCGGGCCGCGGCGCCGACGTCCTGGTCACCACCGGGGGCGTCTCGGTGGGGGACCGCGACCTGACCCGAGCGGTGCTCGAGTCGATGGGGACCCGCATCGACTTCTGGCGGGTGGCGATGCGGCCCGGGAAGCCCGTGACCTTCGGCCGCTGGGGCCGGACGGCGGTCTTCGGCCTTCCGGGCAACCCGGTGAGCGCCCTGGTGACCTTCGAGCTCTTCGTCCGCCCGGCGCTGCGGGCCCTGGCGGGGCTCGGCGGCCCGTCCCGTCCGGTGCTGGCGGCGCGGCTGGCCACGGCCCAGGTGAAGGAGGCGGGGCTCACCTGGTACCTGCGGGCCCGCTCCCGCCGCGACGGGGCGGCGCTGTGGGTGGAGCCCCTCGGGAACCAGTCCAGCGGAGCCCTCACCTCGGCGACCGGCTTCGACGCCCTGGCGGTGCTCCCGGCGGCGGCCACCCGGCTGCGGCGCGGGGCGCTGGTGGAGGCCATCCTGCTGGCCCCTCCCCGCCAGGGGTGAGGGCGTCGGCGCGGGCGCCCCGCGACTCCCGGTGATATAGAGGAAGCGTGACGCGTCCCTGGGACAGGCCGGAGGAGCACGATCACGTCCTCGTCGTGGCCGACGACGACGAGGGCCACCGGGAGCTGCTGCGGGAGACGCTCTCGCGCGTCCCCGGCCGCGACCGGGCCGACGCCCTGGGCCGGTACCCCCGCTTCCAGGTGGTGACCGCCGCGGACGGCGAGGCCGCCGTCCGCCGCACCGGGGCCCGGGCCACGGTCCTGGCGGTGGACCTGATGATGCCCCGCAAGCACGGCCTGGAGGTCATCCAGCAGCTGCGGCCGCGCCGCCCCGACCTGGCGATCCTGGCCTTCACCGCCGCGGCCCCGCCGGCCGAGGCGGTGGCGGCCATGCTGGCCGGCGCCGACCACTTCCACCAGTACGGCGACGGCCGCTCGGGCGACTTCGAGACCGCGCTGGAGCTGGCCATCGACCGGCGGCGCCTGGTGCGGCTCATCGAGCGCAGCGAGACGGAGCTGCAGGGCGCGCGCGCCTCGCTGGCGGTCATGGGCGCGACCGGGCTGGGGCTCCCCGGGCTGCGGCCGCCGGCCAGCCGGGAGGCGGTGCGTCCCTTCGAGGAGGCGGTCCACGCCTACCTCGCCGAGGCGGCCCGGCTGTTCGAGGGCGACGCCCGGGGGCTGGCGAAGCGGCTCGGCCTCTCCTACTTCTCGCTGCGGCGGCTGCTGCGCCGCCACGGCGTGCCCTTCCCCGTCCGTGCCCGCGGCAAGGCGCCGCCCTGAGAGAGGCGACGAGGCGGTCATCGAACGCTTTACCCCTTCCGCTCCAAGTGCTAGCGTGCTCTTGGCGGAATCCGCCACGGGACATGGCGGTTTCCGCAATCACCTGGCAGTGGACCCGCAACGACGAACTGGAGATCCCCCCCCATGGCTTCCCTCGCCGACAAGTTCTCGGGCAACCTCCGCAGCGAGCGGCTGCGCCGCAAGCTTTCCCAGGAGTCCCTGGCCGCCAAGGCCGGCCTCTCGGTCTCGTACATCTCGATGCTGGAGCGCGGGCAGCGCACGCCCCCCCTCGACACCCTGGAGTCGCTGGCCAAGGCCCTCTCGGTCTCGGCGGTCTCCCTCCTCGGCTGACCCGACTCCCGCGGCTCCCGGTCCTCCCGGCGCGCCGGCGGCGGCCACGGCCGTCCGCCGTGCGCGCCGGTCGCTTTTCGC
>JAJZTO010000271.1 GCA_021848865.1 Myxococcales bacterium | reverse complement strand
CGCTCCGCCTCGCCGGAGCGGACGCGGGCCCGGGCCTGGACGTCGCCGTCCTCGACGGTGACGGGCTCGAGGGCCGCGCCGGGCGGGCCGAAGGGGTGGGTGCGGCGCACGTCCACCGGCAGGCCGGAGGCGCGGCCGGCCGGCCCCACCAGCCCGAGCTGGCGCGCCGTGGCCCGGTCCACCTTCCCGGTGCCGTCGGTGCGGTTGCGCACCGAGGGGCTCTCGAAGAAGAGGTTCAGCGACAGCTCGACCCGCTCCCAGGCGTCGGCCATGCGCGCCGCCAGCCGCGCCGCCGCGCCGTCGGGGAGGTCGAAGCGGAGGCCGCCCGGCACCACCAGCCCGCGGCCGAAGCGGTTGCCGCAGATCTCGGCGAGGGCGTTCAGGAACTCGGCGCGCAGCGCGCCGCAGAAGCTGGCGGTGGGGAGGTAGCCGACGTCCCCGGCCAGCATCCCCAGGTCGCCGACGTGGTTCGCGAGCCGCTCCAGCTCCAGCGCCACCGCCCGCAGCGCCAAAGCGCGGGGCGGGGGCTCGACGCCGGCCAGCCCCTCGACGGCGCGGGCGTGGGCCAGGGCGTGCCCCACCGCGGTGTCGCCGGCGATGGACTCGACCAGCCCCACCGTCCGGGCGCCGGGGCCGCCGGCCAGCATCCGCTCGGCGGCGCGGTGCTGGTAGCCGAGCGAGATCTCCAGGTGGAAGACGTGCTCGCCGTGGCACTGGAAGCGGAAGTGGCCCGGCTCGATGATCCCGGCGTGCACCGGGCCCACCGCGACCTCGTGCACCTCCTCGCCCTCCATCGCGAAGAAGGGGGTGTCCCCGGGGATGTCGGGCCAGGGCTCGGTCCGCCCGAAGGCGTCCCCGGCCGCCCCGCCGAGCCGGTGCTCGTAGCGCACCGGCTTGAACCAGGGGTGGCCCTCCGGCACCACGCCGTACTGCTCGGCCAGCTCCCGCTCGAAGAGCTGGGTGGCGGGGCACTCGGCCGCCAGCGAGGGCAGCGAGGGCCCGGGCCGGGTGGAGAGCAGCCCCAGGGTCCCGCCGGCGTCGTTGGCGAGGACGGCGGTGAGGAGCACCGCGCCCGGCTCGCCGGGCGGCTCGGCGCCGTAGTAGGCGCAGAGCCGGGCGCCGGCGGTGAGCGAGTCGGCGACCAGCCCCTGGAAGTCGTCGGCGGGGAGCAGCGGGACGTCGGCGGCGGGGACCGCCTCGCCGTTCCGCGCGTGGAGGATCCGGTTCGGCATCTGGTCAGCCCCCGATGAGCGACGCGGCGGAGTCGAAGAGGGCCATGAGCCCGCGGGGCACCCACAGGCCCAGGACCAGCACCGCCGCCATCAGCGCCAGCGGCGGGCCGGCGGTGAGCGGCGAGTCGCCGTTGCCCGGGTTCCACTCGGCGTCGGGCGGCTCCCCCTGGACCACCCCGAGCACGGTGGTGCCCATCCCCACGAAGATCACCGCCAGGAAGGCGAGGAACAGCCCGCCGATCACGGTGTGGCCGCCGAGGAAGGCGCCGTTCAGGATGGCCAGCTCCGAGAAGAAGGGCGCGAAGGGCGGCGAGCCGGTGATGGCCAGGAAGCCGGCGAGGAAGAGCGGGCCGGAGATGGGCAGCCGCACCGCCGCCCCCTTCACCTGGTCGGTGAGCTTGGAGCCGAAGGCGCGGTGGATGTTGCCGGCGGCGAGGAAGAGCACGCCCTTGGTCAGCCCGTTGGCCACCATGTGGAAGAAGGCGCCCGAGGCGGCGAGACCGCCGAGGCCGATGCCGAGCGCCAGGATGCCCATGTGCTCGACGCTGGAGTAGGCCAGCATCCGCTTGAAGTCCCGCTGCCCCACCATGAAGACCGCGGCCAGCGCCATGGAGAGCAGCCCCATGGCCACCAGGCTCTCGCGGGCGAAGTGCCCCTCGCCGGCGGCGCTGGAGACGTGGAGGATGCGCACCAGCGCCAGGAAGGCCAGGCTGGTGACGCCGCCGGAGAGGATGGCGCCGAGGATGCCGGGGGCCTCGCCGTAGGCGTCCGGCTTCCAGGAGTGGAGCGGGGCCAGGCCCATCTTGGTCCCGTAGCCCACCAGCAGGAAGACGAAGGCGGCCCGGACCCAGGGGCGGGAGAGCATGGGGCCGGCCGCCACCAGGTCGGAGACCAGCAGCGAGTGGGGGCCGCCCGGGCCGGCCGAGGACAGGGCCAGGAAGAAGGTGCCGAGCAGCGCCAGGGCGATGCCCAGCGAGCAGACCAGCAGGTACTTCCAGGCCGCCTCCAGCGAGAGGGCGTTGTGGTTGAAGTAGATGAGCGGGGCGGTGGAGAGGGTGGTGATCTCGATGGCCACCCAGAGCAGCCCCAGGTGCTGCGACAGGGCCACCACCGTCATCGCCGAGAGCAGCACCAGCAGGCCGCCCACGAAGACCCGGTTGTCCCGGTCGATGCGCCTTTCCAAGTAACCCTGGGAGTAGACGGCGCAGGCCAGGAACAGCAGGCTGGTGACGGTGAGCACCAGCTTGCCGGGGGCGTCGAGCGCCAGCCAGCCGTCGAGCTGCGGCGCCGGCGGGCGCAGCCAGAAGAGCAGCACGCCCAGGGAGTGGAGCGCCGCGCCGGCGAGCAGCACCGGCGGGCGCTGCCGCTGGCCCGGGAGGGCGAAGGCGATGGCCGCGAGGATCAGCGGGAGGGCGACGGGGAAGAGCACGGCTCAGTCCTTGAGCGCCGAGAGCTTCCCGGTGTCCAGGGAGGAGAACTCGCGGTTGATGTGGAACATGACGATGCCCATGACGAACACCGCCGCGAACAGGTCGAGGAGCACGCCGGCCTCCACCATCACCGGCATGAAGTCGCCGAGGAGGACGCCGAAGACGAAGACGCCGTTCTCCAGGATCAGGAAGCCCAGCACCTGCGCCACCGCCTTGCGCCGCGAGACCACCAGCAGCAGGCCGGTCCAGACTGTGGAGAGCGAGGTGGGCACGAGCAGCATGTGCTTGCCCCCGGTGGGCAGCGGCAGCTCCGAGGCGAAGGCGAAGGCCAGGGCCACCCCGGCCGCGCCCAGCACCAGCGAGGGGACGAAGCCGACGATGGGCTCCACCTCGCGGCGGATGGCCGCCTCGCGGGTGGCCCAGGCCATCATCCAGGGGATGGCCACCCCCTTCACCAGCAGCGCCCCCACCGCCAGCAGCGCCACGTGGGTGACGTCGCTCTCGCCGGTGGCCAGGATCAGCGGCAGCAGGGCGAGCAGCGCCCCCTGGGCGGCCACCGCGCGGATGGCGGCCTGGAGCCGGCTCGAGGCCAGCACGAAGAAGTCCAGCACCACCACCAGCACGAACACCATGTCGGTCCAGCGGGCCATGTTCACCTCAGGAGGAGGACCAGGGCGAAGACCGAGAGCACCGAGGCCCCCACCAGCATCTGCGGCACCCGGGAGAGGCGGAGCCGGGCCATGGCCGACTCCACCAGCCCCACCAGCACCGCGAAGCCGGCCATCCCGGCCAGGAAGGCGGCGAAGGCGGTCCAGGGGCCGGGGAAGCGGAAGCCCAGCGCCAGCCGGACCACCAGGGCGCCGAAGAGGAAGAGCTTCAGCGAGGCGCCGTAGAGGATGAAGGCGAAGTCGGGGCCCGAGTGGTCGAGCACCATCACCTCGTGGATCATCGTCAGCTCGAGGTGGGTGTTGGGGTCGTCCACCGGGATGCGGGAGTTCTCGGCCAGGGCCACCACGAAGAGCGCCAGCGCCGCGAGCAGCAGCGCCGGGCCGTCGCTGCGCCAGGCCCCGGCCAGCCCCTCGCCCAGCATCTGCGACAGGGAGAGGGCGCCGGTGGCCCGGGCCAGCACCACCAGGCAGAGGAACAGCGCCGGCTCCGCCAGCGAGGCGAAGGTCACCTCGCGGGCCGCCCCCATGCCCTCGAAGGAGGAGCCGGTGTCGAGCGCCGCCAGGGCGGTGAAGAAGCGGGCCAGCCCCAGCAGGTAGGCGAAGAGCACGAAGTCGCCGGTGAAGGAGAGGAGGGACGGGGCCCCGCCGAAGGCCATGAGCAGGCCGGCGGTGGCCACCGCCGCCAGCCCGATCACCGGCCCGGCGCGGAAGACCCAGGTGGTGGTGCGGCTGTAGACCGCCCCCTTGGCCAGCAGCCGCCGCAGGTCGAGGTAGGGCTGCAGCAGCGGCGGCCCGGTGCGCCCCCCGGCCACGGACTTCACGCGGTTCACGATGCCGAGGAGCAGCGGCGGCAGGATCAGGAAGGCGGCGAGCTGGAGGAGGGAGAGGAGCATGGGTCGGGGATTCACCAGAGGTAGAGCCAGGCGAGGAGGCCGACCAGGCCGAGGACCAGGAGCAGCGCCTGGAACTGGACCTTGCCGAGGAGCCGGACGCGCCAGCGCTCGGCGAGGTGGGCCGACCGCTGCAGCGCCGGGACGATGCCGACGTCCAGCACCGTGTCGGCCGTGCGCATCTCGTCGCGCCAGCGGGGCAGGAGCAGGCTGCGGGCTGCAGCGGTCATGAGGATCGGGAGGTCGAGGTCGAGGGCACGCGCCACCTGGGCGTGGC
>JAJZTO010000270.1 GCA_021848865.1 Myxococcales bacterium | reverse complement strand
GCGTGCTCCCCGGCATCCAGGTCCTCGAGGGCTAGCGTGGCGCGCACCAAGTTCGTCTGCGGCAACTGGAAGATGCACAAGACCCAGGCGGAGGCCCGGGAGCTGGTGCGGGCCCTGGGCGCGCTGCTGGCGCCGGTGGCCGGCCGGGTGCAGGTGGCGGTGGCGCCCCCCTTCACGGCGCTCGCCGCGGTCCAGGCGGCGCTGGCGGGGAGCGCCGTCGAGCTCGCCGCCCAGGACGTGCACTGGGAGAAGCAGGGTGCCTTCACCGGCGAGGTGTCGGCGCCCATGCTGCTCGACGCCGGGTGCCGCCACGCCATCGTCGGCCACAGCGAGCGGCGGCAGCTCTTCGGCGAGACCGACGAGTCGGTCCGCAAGAAGGCGGTGGCGCTGCTGGGCGCGGGGATCCTGCCCATCGTCTGCGTCGGCGAGACGCTGGCGGAGCGCGAGGCCGGGCGCACGCTGGAGGTGGTGGGGCGCCAGGTGCAGAACGCGCTCCAGGGCCTCCCCGCCCAGGACGTGGCCCGGCTCACCCTGGCCTACGAGCCGGTCTGGGCCATCGGCACCGGCAAGACCGCCACGCCCGCGCAGGCGCAGGAGGTCCACGGCGCCATCCGGGCGCTGCTGCGCGACCTCGCCGGCGAGGCCGCCGAGCGGGTGCGCATCCAGTACGGCGGCTCGGTGAAGCCCGACAACGCCGCCGAGCTCATGGCCCTGCCCGACGTGGACGGCGCGCTGGTCGGCGGCGCCGCCCTCAAGGCCGACGACTTCATCCAGATCATCCGAGGAGCCATCCGTTGATCACCCTCGTCACCATCGTCCACGTGTTCGTCTCGATCATCCTCATCCTGGTCATCCTGCTGCAGGCGGGGAAGGGGGCCGGGATGGGCTCCGCCTTCGGCGGCGGCGCGCAGACCGTCTTCGGCGGCCGCGGCTCCCAGACCTTCCTCGGGAAGGTCACCAGCGCGGCGGCGGCCATCTTCATGATCACCTCGGTGACGCTGGCGGTGCTGTCGTCGCGCAGCGGCTCGGTGGTGCGCGCCGACGCGCCCCGGCCGGCCGCGCCCCCGGCGACGGCTCCCGCTCCGTCCTCCGGCCCCGCGTCCGCGCCGGCCCCCGCGCACGCACCGGCGCCGGCCCCGCAGAAGCCGTAGCGAGGCGGGAAGGCCGTCGGCGCGCCGCGGTCGGGCGCGGCCCAAAGCGAAAGGGGATCGCGGCTGCGCGATCCCCTTCGTGTTCCTGCCGGAACTGGTGCCCAGGGCGAGATTCGAACTCGCACGCCTTGCGGCGCCACCCCCTCAAGATGGTGTGTCTACCAGTTCCACCACCTGGGCGTTTCGGCGGCCGTATGTAGCACCGGGGCCGGTGGGAGGCAAGCCGCCCGGGCCCGAAAGGAGCGGCCTCCGGAGGGGCGCTGTATCATCGCCGCATGGGCGAGGAAAAGCGCCGCGAGCCGCGCGTCGAGGCGAAGCTCGCCCTCCGCCTGGCCTTCGGGACGCTGGACGAGTTCGTGGAGCGCTACGCGCTCAACGTCTCGCGCGGGGGCATCTTCGTCCGCGCCCGGGACCCCCAGCCGGTGGGCACGCCCGTGACCCTGGACCTGCAGCTCGCCACCGGCGAGCGGGTGTTCCGCGGCAAGGGCGTGGTGGCCCGGGTCACCGCGCCCTCGGCGCCGGGCGAGCCGCACCACGACCCGGGCATGGGCATCCGCTTCACCGAGCTGGACGCCGAGAGCCGCGGCCTCATCGAGCTGGTGGTGGCGAGCCGGGCCGGCGCCGCCGGGGCGGCGCCGCAGGACGAGGAGGCGGTGGCCTTCGCCGAGAGCCTGCTGGCGCCCCCGGCGCCCGTGCCGGTGGCGCGGGTGGTGCCGGTGCCGCGTCGGGCCGTGGCGGTGCGGGCCCTGGGCATCGATCTCGGGACCACCAACTGCTGCGTGGCCGTCGCCGAGGACGGGAAGGCGCGGGTGCTGGGGTCGCGCCAGGGCTGGAACACCATCCCCTCGGTGGTGGCCTTCGACGCCCACGGCCGCCTCCTGGTGGGCCAGCCGGCCAAGGCGCAGATGGTGGCGAACGCCCAGAACACGGTGAGCGGGTCGAAGCGGCTGGTGGGCCGTCCCTTCGCCAGCCCCACGGTGCAGGCCTGCCGCGAGCGCTTCTTCTACGACATCGTCGAGGGGCAGCGGGGCGAGGCGGCGGTGCGCTTCGCCGGGCGCGACTTCACCCTGCAGCAGATCTCCGCGTTCCTGCTCGCCGAGATCCGCCAGGTGGCGGCCCGGGCGCTGGGCGAGGAGGTGGCCCGGGCGGTGGTCACCGTCCCGGCCTACTACAACGACCACCAGCGCCAGGCGGTGCGCGAGGCCGGGCGGCTCGCCGGGCTGGAGATCGCGCGGATCGTCAACGAGCCCACCGCCGCCGCCCTGGCCTACGGCTACGGGCGCAGCCTGGACGAGCAGGTGCTGGTCTACGACCTGGGCGGCGGGACCTTCGACGCCTCGCTGCTCCGGATCCAGGGGGAGGTCTACGAGGTGCGGTCCACCGGGGGCGACACCTTCCTCGGCGGCGTGGACTTCGACAACCAGCTGGTGGACCACCTGGCCTGGCGCTTCCAGGAGGAGTACGGCTTCCCCCCGCCGCCGGAGCGCGCCGTGTGGCAGCGCATCCGCGACGCGGCGGAGGAGACCAAGGTGGCGCTCTCGGAGGCGGAGCGGGCGGTGGCGCAGGTCCCCTACCTGTGCAAGGACGCCCGCGGGCAGGACCTCGAGCTTCGCGTCGAGGTGACGCGCGCCGAGCTGGAAGGGCTGACCGGCCGGCTGGTGGAGCGGACCCTGGAGGTGTGCCGCGAGGTGCTGGCGGCCCGGGGGCTCTCCCCGGCCGACCAGGACGAGGTGCTGCTGGTGGGCGGCCAGAGCCGGATGCCCCTGGTCTGGCGCCGCATCCGGGAGGTGCTGGGGCGGGAGCCCTCCCGCGCCGTCCACCCCGACGAGGCGGTGGCGCTGGGGGCGGCGCTCCTCGCCGGCTCGGAAGACCGCATCGACTCGGTGGTGCTGGTGGACGTCCTGCCCATGGGGATCGGGGTCGGCCTGCCGGGAGGCCGGATGGCGCAGGTCATTCCCCGCAACACGCCGCTGCCGGCCCGGAGGTCCTACGAGCTGGCCACGGTGCGGGACCGGCAGGCGGAGCTGGAGCTGGCGGTGTTCCAGGGCGACTCGGCGCGGGCCGCCGAGTGCGAGTACCTCGGCACCCTGCGCGTCGCCGGGCTGCCGCCGCGGCCGCGCGGCGAGGTCCGCGTCGCCGTCGACTTCGCGCTGGGCCACGAGGGCCTCCTCACGGTGACGGCGCGCGACGGCGCCAGCGGGCGGACCACCGAGGCGCGCTTCGCGACCTCCGACACCCCGGAGTCGCTGCGCCGCAAGCTCGGCGTGTCCGAGCCCGCCCGCCCGCCGCCCGGGGCCCGGCCGCTGGAGCCCGGGGCGCCGCCCGGGGCCCGCCCCGGCCTCTTCCGCCGCCTGCTCGGGCGGGGCTGAGGCGCGGCGATGGCCCGGCCCCTGACGCTGCTGCTCTCCGCCGCCGACTGGCCGAAGCGCTGGCTGGGCGTGTCGCTGGCGCTCACCGCGGCGGCGCACGGCGACCCGGTCCGGCTGGCCCTCTCCGGCGAGGCGCTGCGCCTCTTCCTCGGGGGGCGGTTCGACGAGGGCGCGCCGCCCGGGGCCGCGGAGGCCCGGGTGGGGTCGCTCGCCGCCATGCTGGAGGAGGGGAGGCAGGCGCTCGGGCTGAGGCTCTCCGCCTGCGCCACCGACGTGCGGCTCGCCGGCTTCGATCCGGCGGAGGCGGCGGCGCGCCTGGAGGTCACCTCGCTGCCGGAGTTGTGGCGCGAGGCGCGAGCGGGGCGGCTCCTCGCCCTGTAGCCCCCGGTTGCCCGGAGGGCGCTCCTGCCCCTATACCTTCCGGCGGAGGCCTGGATGGCGGAAGCCCTCTCGACGAAGTGCGCGCTGGTGATCGGCGCCGGCGGGGTCGGCGGCCCGGCCCTGCTCGGGCTGGCGGCGGCCGGCGTGGGCCGGCTGGTGGTGGTGGACGGCGACGCCGTGGAGACCAGCAACCTGGCCCGGCAGCCCCTCTTCGGCGAGGCCGATCTGGGGCGCCGCAAGGCCGAGGCCGCCGCGGCCCGGCTCGCGCGGCTCTTCCCCGGCGTCCGCGTCGAGGCCGTGGACGGCCGCTTCGACGAGGCCGGCGCCGCGCGGCTGCTCCAGGGCGTGGACGCCCTGGTGGACGGCTCGGACAACTTCGAGACGCGCTTCCTCGCCAACGACGCCGCCCTGCGGGCCGGCATCCCGCTGCTGCACGCCGGGGTGCTCCGGACCACCGCCCAGCTGCTCACGGTGATCCCGGGGAGCACCGGCTGCCTGCGCTGCCTCTTCGAGGCGCCCCCGGCGCGGGGCGAGGTGCCCGACTGCGCCGAGGCGGGCGTCCTGGGGCCGGTGGCCGGCTTCGCCGGCGCGCTGCTGGGGG
>JAJZTO010000269.1 GCA_021848865.1 Myxococcales bacterium | reverse complement strand
CGTCGACGATCCCCCCCGGCCTCGACCTCGAGCGCGACGATCACTTCCCCAGCTTCTTCAGCGCCTCCACCACCTCCGTGGTGGAATGGTCCTTGGGATCGCCGGCCACCGCCACCCGGCCGCCGTAGCGCTGGACCTCGGCCGCCTCGGGGATGGTCTCGGGCGTGTAGTCGGTGCCCTTCACCTGGACGTCGGGCCGGAGCGCGCGGATCACCGGGACCACGTCCCTGGCGTCGAAGAGCACGACGTGGTCGACGCAGGCCAGCGCCGCCACGATCTCGGCCCGCTCGGCGGCGGGCACCACCGGGCGGCCCGGCCCCTTGCCCAGCAGCCTCGCCGAGACGTCGCTGTTCACCGCCACCACCAGCAGGTCGGCCAGCGCCCGGGCGCCCTGGAGGTAGCGGAGGTGGCCGACGTGGAAGAGGTCGAAGACGCCGTTGGCGAGCGCGATGGTCCGCCCCGCGGCGCTGGCCTCGGTGCGCAGGCGGGGCAGATCCTCCAGCGTCAGGAGCTTGTCCATGGCGTCAGCCGGCGCGGGAGATCTCGGCCCGGAGCTCGGCCAGCGACGCGGTGGCGGTGCCGGGCTTGCCCACCACGATGGCGCCGGCCACGTTGGCGAGGCCCATCGCCGCCACCGGGTCCGCCCCGGCGGCCAGGGCCGCGCCGTAGGTGGCGGCGACGGCGTCGCCGGCCCCGGTGACGTCCACGGCCTCGTGGCCGCCGTGCGCCGCGACGTGGACCGGCGCCTCCCCGGGGCGGAACAGCGACATGCCGTTGCGGCCGCGGGTGACCAGCAGCTGCTCGCAGGCCAGCCGCGCCAGCAGCTTGCGGGCGGCCCGCTCCAGCGCCCCCGGCCGGTTCAGCGGCACGCCCGCCGCCGCCTCCAGCTCCGGCTCGTTGGGCTTGCACATCGTCAGGCCGGTGAAGGCGGCCAGCTGGTAGCGCGAGTCCACGCACACCGGGACGCCGCCCCGCCTCACGCGGCGCAGCGCCTCGACGGCCGCGTGCGAGAGCGTCCCCGAGCCGTAGTCGCTGGCCAGCACCGCCCCGGCGCGCCTCCCCAGCCGCTCGACGCGGGCCGCCAGCCGCTCCTGGACCGCCGCCGGCAGCGGCTCGGCCGGGGCCCGGTCCACCCGCAGCATCTGCTGGCGCCGGGTGGAACGGCCGCCCGCCAGGATGCGGGTCTTGGACTCGGTGGCCCGCCCCCGCACCCGCTCCACGCCGGCCACGTCGACGCCGCCCGCCGCGAGCGCCCGGAGCAGCCCCTCGCCGAGGGCGTCGGCGCCCACCGCGCCGACGGCGCGGACCTTCACCCCCAGCGCGGCCAGGTTCAGCGCGGCGTTCCCGGCGCAGCCGGGCTTCAGCTCGCTCGACTCGTAGCGGACGATGAGCACCGGCGCCTCGCGGCTGATGCGCTCGGTCTCCCCGTAGACGTACTCGTCGGCGACCAGGTCGCCGGCCACCACCACCTCGGCCCCGGGGAAGCGGGCGAGGATCGCGGCGGGGTCGGTGGCGGGAGCGGAGGCCGCGGGCGGCCGTCGGCGGGGCATGGCGGCGATCCCTATCGCGGGGCCCACCGGAGCGTCAATCTTCCGACGCCGGCCGCGTCTTCCACCGCCTGTGAAGCCAGTACCAACGGTCGGGGTGGCGGCGCACCCAGTACTCCAGCCGGTCGTTGAGCCGCTGCATGAAGGCGAGGACGTCCCGGTCCCGGTCGCCGGTGTCCTCGGGCTCGAAGGGCCCCTCGATGACCACCCGGTAGCGCCCGTCCCCCTCCGGCGCCGCCACCGCGAAGATCACCGCCGCCCCGTTGCGGATGGCGAAGTAGGCGGGGGTGGGCGAGGTGGCGGCGGCGACGCCGAAGAAGGTGGGGAAGACGGCCCGGCGGCGGGAGACGTTCTGGTCGATGACGTAGCCGAGCACCCGCCCCTGCTTCAGCGCCCGCAGCGCCGCCTTCAGGGTCTCGCCCCGCTTCACCACCAGCTCCTCGACCCCGGCCCCGGCCCGGGTCCGCTTCAGCAGCGAGTCGGCGCCGGTGCGGGCCTCGTGCCGGCTGATGGAGGAGATGGGGGTGCCGCGCAGCGCGGTCGCCGCCTGGAGCAGCTCCCAGTTGCCGAAGTGGGCGGTGCAGGCGACCACGCCCTTGCCCCGGGCCAGGCCCGCCGCCACCGCCTCGAAGTTCTCGTAGACCAGGATCCGCTCCAGCTCCTCGCGCGACATCCGGGGGACGAGCAGGATCTCGGCGGCCATCCGCCCCAGGTTCAGGTAGGTGCGGCGGCCGACGTCCCGCCGCCAGGCCTCGGTCTCGCCCGGGAAGGCGAGGCGCAGGTTGGAGAGCACCACCTTGCGCCGGACGCGGAGCGTCCAGGCGAGCCAGCCCAGCGCCGCGGTGACGGCGTACAGCCAGCGGCGCGGGAGCCGGGCCACGAGATCGGCGATCACCGCCGCGGCCCCCCGGCCGTCCACGCCCCCAGCACCCGGTCCACCGCCTCGTCGAGGAGCGCCCCGCCCCGGGTGATCTCCGCCTCGATGCGCACCACCCGCAGCATCTCCTGTCCCGCCCAGCGCGTCGAGAGCCGCACCGCGTCCTTCTCGGTGGTGGCGACCAGGTCGCAGCCGGCGGCGCGGGCGGCGGCGAAGGCCTCCTCCAGCTCCCGGTCGGCGAAGGCGTGGTGGTCGGGGAAGATCCGCTCGGCGGCGACCCGGGCCCCCAGCCCCTCCAGCGTCCGGCGGAAGCCGCCGGGCCGGGCGATCCCGGCGAGCAGGAGCACCTTCCGGCCGGCCAGCCCGGCGGCCGGCAGGGAGCGCTCCAGGGCGCCGTCGGAGAGGTCGGCGACGGCGTGGCGCGACTCCACCGGGTCCCGGCCGGTGAGCGCGCGGCAGGTCGCGCGCAGCGCCTCCAGCGCCGCGGGCTCCGCCTGGTCGGCGCGCGACAGCCAGGCGAGGCCGGCCCGCGCCAGCGCGCCCCGCCCCTCGCGGTTGGGGCCGCGGGGCAGGAGCCGCCCGTTGCCCCAGGGGTTGGCGGCGTCGAGCACCACCAGGTCGAGGTCGCGGGCCAGGGCCCGGTGCTGGAAGCCGTCGTCCAGCACCAGGGCGTCGGCGGAGAGCTCCTCCACCGCCCGCCGGGCCAGCGCCGCCCGGCTCGGGCCGCACAGCACCCGCAGCCCGGGGAGGCGGCGCGCCAGGAGCAGCGGCTCGTCCCCGGCGTCGGCGGCGCCGAGCAGGAGGCGGCGCCCGTCCGAGACCACCCGGGCGTCGCCGCGCCGCGCCCCGTACCCGCGCGAGAGCACCGCCACGGTCCGGCCGCGCCCGGCCAGGAGCCGCGCCAGGGCGAGCGCCACCGGCGTCTTCCCCGATCCCCCCACCGCCAGGTTGCCCACCGAGAAGACCGGCGCCGCGGCGCGCGCCGCGGGGAGCAGGCCGGCGCCGTAGAGCGCGCCGCGCAGCGCCACCGCGGCCCGGAAGGGCGCCTCGGCCAGCGCCAGGGGCGCGAGCAGGGCCCGCCGCAGCGGCGCCTCCCGCTCGCTCCACCACATGTCCTCCACCCGGCTCACCGCAGCAGCTCGCGCGCCGCCGCCACCACCTGCTCCGGGGTGAGGTCGTCGAGGCAGCGGTGGTGCCCCTCGGGGCAGGTGTCGCCGCCGTGGTTGGAGCAGGGGGAGCAGGGCAGCCCCAGCGTCAGCGCCCGGCCCGGCGGGAGCGGGCCCCAGCGCACCGCCGAGGTCGGGCCGAAGAGGGCCAGGGCCGGCGTGCCCACCGCCCCGGCGATGTGGACCGGCCCCGAGTCGCAGGCCACCAGCAGCTTCACCCGGGCCAGCGCCGCCGCCAGCGCGTCCACCGGCAGCGGCGAGAGGTCGGCGGCCACCGGGGCGCGGGCCGCGGCGCGGAAGGCGGCGAAGGCGTCGCGGTCCGAGGGGCCGCCCGCCAGGACGATGCTGGCCCCGTCCGCGGCCAGGCCGTCGGCCACCGCGGCGAAGCGCTCGGCCGGCCAGCGCTTGGTGGCCCAGCGCGCCCCCGGGGCGACGGCCACCACCGGGGCGCGCACCCGCGCCAGCGCGTCCTCGGCCACCGCCCGGGCGGTGCGGGAGAGGTGGACGCGCATGGGGCCGGGACCCTCCACCCCCAGCGGCGCCAGGGCCTCGGCGTAGAGCCGGGTGGCGTGGGCGCGGACCAGGGGCCGGTCGCTGCCGAGCAGCGCCAGCAGCGCCCGGCCGGCGCTGCGGCGCCGGAAGGTGATGCGCTCGGGCGCGGCGGCGCGGGCCACCATCCGGCTGCGCAGCTTGTTCTGCAGGTCGACGGCCAGGTCGAAGCGGCGCCGCAGCTTGTCGGCCAGCAGCACCGCCCCGCCCATGCCCCCGCGCTCCAGGCGGTGCACCTCGGCGACCCCGGGCAGCCCCTCCAGCAGGGGCGCGTAGGCCGCGTCGGTGACCCACTCGACGCGCGCCTCGGGGAAGCGCGCCCGGAGCGGCTCCAGCACCGAGGTGGCCAGGACCACGTCGCCGAGCGCGCTGTAG
>JAJZTO010000268.1 GCA_021848865.1 Myxococcales bacterium | reverse complement strand
ATCTGGGTTCGAGAGCTTCGCCGCCGCCGCGGAGGGCGGCGCGGTGCACAGCTACCTGCGCCGGGAGGGCGCGGCCGGAAAGGCCGATTGACGCGGGGCCGGTCGAGGGGCTACTCGACCGGCCGTGCGCACCACCCACCGGCCGCTCACCGTCGTCGCCCTGCTCCTCGGCCTGTTCCTGGCGGCGATGGAGATGACGGTGGTCTCCACCGCCATGCCCACCGCCGTCGGCGACCTGGGCGGGCTGCACCTCTACGCCTGGGCCTTCTCGGCCTACATGCTCACCGCCACGGTGACGGTGCCCATCCACGGGAAGCTGGCCGACCTGCGCGGCCGCAAGCCGGTGATGCTCGCCGGCATCGCCCTGTTCCTGCTCGGCTCCATGGCCTGCGGCCGGGCCTCGAGCATGGAGGCGCTGGTGGCCTTCCGGGCGGTGCAGGGGCTCGGGGCCGGCGCCATCCAGCCCATGGCGCTCACCATCGTCGGCGACCTCTTCGACGTGCGCGAGCGCGGCCGGATCCAGGGCGTCTTCGGCGCGGTCTGGGGCGTGGCCGGGCTGGTGGGGCCGCTGCTGGGCGGCGCCATCGTCCACTGGCTCTCCTGGCGCTGGGTCTTCTACGTCAACGTGCCGATGGGGCTGGGCTGCGCCGCGGTGCTGCAGGCCGCCTACCACGAGCGGCCGGAGCGCCACGAGCACCGGCTCGACCTGGCCGGCGCGCTGCTGCTCGCCGCGACGGTGGTGGCGATCCTGGCCGCCGCCTCGTCCCGGGCCGCCGGCCTCTGGGCGCTGCCGGCGGCGCTGGCGCTGGGGCTGGCCTTCGTGGCGGTGGAGCGGCGCGCCGCCGAGCCGCTCCTGCCCCTCGACCTCTTCGCCCACCGGGTCATCGGCGTCGCCTCGGCCACCGGGGCGCTGGTGGGGGCGGCGATGATCGCCACCGTCACCTTCGTCCCGCTCTACGTGCAGAGCGTGCTGGGCGGCGGACCCGCCGAGGCCGGCGGGGCCATCGCCCCCATGGCCATCGGCTGGCCCATCGCCTCGGCGCTGGGCGGCCGGGTGCTCCACCGCGTCGGCTACCGGCCGCTGATCCGCGGCGGGCTCACCCTCTCGCTCCTCGCCGCGCTGGGGCTGGCGCTGCTGCTCGCCCCGGGGGTGTCGCCCTGGGTGCCGCGGGCGCTCACCGCCCTCTACGGGCTGGGGCTGGGCTTCGCCAACACCCCCACCGTCATCGCGGTGCAGAGCAGCGTGCCCTGGAACCGGCGCGGCGTGGCGACCGCCTCGACGATGTTCTTCCGCACCATCGGCGGCACGGTGGCGGTGGGCCTGCTGGGCGGGCTGCTGGCCGCGGCGCTGGCCGGCGGGCCGGCCACGCCGGCGCAGGTGGAGCAGCTGCTCGGGCCGGAGCGGGCGCTGCTCGACCCCCGGCTCATCGCCGCGGTGGCGGGCGCGCTGCAGGGAGGCATGGACCGGCTCTTCTGGGCCTCGGCCGCCATCGCCGCCGCGGCGCTGGCGGTGGGGCTGGCCTTCCCGGCGGTGCCGGTGGGCGAGGGGCGCCGCGCGCCGGTCCCCGCCGCCGGGCCGTCCCGCCCGGGATGATAGGCTGAAACCCTTTTCGCGAAGGAACCAGCGATGCCCGGCGACCCCCGTCCGACCCGCGATCCCGGCCAGCTCCCCGCGCTGCGCGCACGCATCGACGCCCTCGACGAGCGGATCCTCGGGCTCCTGAACCAGCGCGCCGGCGTCGCCGCCGAGATCGGCGAGGTGAAGCGGTCGCTGCAGCCCGACGCCCCGTTCCACGCGCCGGCCCGCGAGCGCGAGGTGATCGCCCGGCTCCAGGGGATGAACGCCGGGCCCTTCCCGCGCGAGGCCATCCGGGCGGTCTTCCAGGAGGTGATGAGCGCCTGCCTGAGCCTGGAGCGGCCGCTGCGCGTGGCCTTCCCCGGGCCGGAGGGGGCCTTCTCCCACCAGGCGGTGAAGCACCAGTTCGGCCTCTCGGCGCAGCCGGTCCCGCAGCGCGCCATCTCCGCCGTCTTCCACGCCGTCGAGGCGGGCCAGGCCGACTACGGCGTGGTCCCGGTGGAGAGCGCCACCGAGGGGGTGGTGGACCCGACCCTCGACGCCTTCCTGGAGAGCCCGCTGCGGGTGGTGGCGGAGATCCTGCTCCCGCTGGAGCTGGCGCTCCTCTGCCACCCCGACGTGGAGCCGGCCGCCGTGCAGCGCGTCTACGGGCCCGCCGAGTCGCTCGCGCGCGCCGGGGAGTGGCTCTCCGCCCACCTGGCGCAGGCCGCGCGGATCGTGGCGCCGAGCGCGGCCGAGGCGGCCCGGCTGGCGCGCGAGGACCCGGAGGGCGCCGCGGTGGCGTTCGACGTCGCCGCCCGGCTCTTCGACCTGCGGGTGGCGGTGGAAGGGATCCAGGGCGCCGGCGGCGAGGCGACGCGCTTCTGGGTGCTGGGGCGCCGGCCCGCGCCGCCGACCGGCCGCGACCGGACCAGCATCGTGGTCTCGGTGAAGGACAGCCCGGGCGTGCTGCTGCGCGTCCTCGAGCCGCTGGCGCGCCGCGGGATCAACCTCACCCGCATCGAGAGCCGGCCGGCGCCGCGCCGCGCCTGGGCGTACGTCTTCTTCCTCGACCTCGACGGCCACGCCGACGACGCGGCCGTGGCCGGCGCGCTCGAGGAGGTGGGCCGGGCCACCGCCGGGGTGAAGCTGCTGGGGAGCTACCCGCGCTCCTTCCAGTAGGGCGCCCGGGCCCGGATCACCCAGCGCACGCCGCCGCGCGGATCCTCGACGTCGCCGGGGTAGCGCGGGATGACGTGCACGTGGGCGTGCCAGACGGTCTGGCCGCCGGCCGGACCGACGTTCACGCCGACGTTGTAGCCGGCGGGCGCCTGCTCCCGGTCGAGCCGGGCCTTCACCTCGGCGACCAGCCGCCAGAGCGCGGCCTGCTCCGGCTCGGCCAGGTCGAAGTAGTCGGAGACGTGGCGCCGGGGGACGACCAGGGTGTGGCCGCGGCTCACCGGGAAGGCGTCGGGGAAGGCCGCGGCCCGGTCGTTCCCGCCGTCGAGCGGCCCGGCGGCGAGGCGCTCGCAGAAGGGGCAGGGAGGGCGCTCCGGCATGGGCGCCGATCCTCCCGCCGTGCGCGGCGCGAGTCCAGGGGCCGCGGGGCCCGGTCAGCCGGCCACCGGCGCCGGGGAGGCCGCGCCCAGGGGCGCGCGGCGGCCGGCGGGAGCGCGCGCCGGCTCCCGCGCCGGCGCGGCCAGCGCCGCCAGCGTCCGGTCGAGCCGGGGCAGGACGATCTCCTCCGTGTACCGGATCATGTGCTCGCCGACCACGGCCAGCGCCACCGCCCGCGCCACGGCGGCCGGGCCCCGGCGCGCCGCGCGGGCCATCAGGCGCCAGAAGCGGCGGCGCCGCCGGCCGCGCAGCCCGATCCCGGCGACGGCCCGGGCCAGCGTCGCCGGCCCGCCCGGCGAGAGGGCGGTGGGGAGCTGCCGGGCGGAGTCGAGGAACCGCTCGCACCGGTCGTAGTAGGCGTCGTCGGCGTAGAGGGCGGCGAGGAGGCGGCGGTAGCCGGCGAGCAGCACCGCCTCGTCCATCGCCGGGGCGAAGTTGGGCCGGTCGAACTGGTCGCCGCCGGGCGCGCCCCGCAGGCGCCCCTCCCCCTCGAGCCGCCGCCAGAGCGCGGTGCCGGGGAGCGCGCTGAGGACCCCGACCATGGCCCGGGGGATGGCCACCCCCGAGATGAAGCGCAGCTGCCGCTCGAAGATGTCGGGGCCGTCGGCGTCGAAGCCGACGATGAACCCGGCGTAGACCTCGAGCCCGGCCGCGGTCAGGCGCCCCACCGCCTCCGCCGGATCCACCTTCAGGTTCTGGAGCTTGTGGGCGCCCCGCAGCGCCTCGGCCGACGGCGTCTCGATGCCCGTGAACACCGCGGTGAAGCCGGCCTCCACCATCCCCTCGACCAGCGCCGGCTCGCCGGCCAGGTCCAGGCTGGCCTCGGTGACGAGCTCGAAGGGCCGGCCGTGGGCGCGCTGCCAGTCGGCGAGGCGGGGCAGCAGCTGGGCGATGGCCTTGCGGTTGCCGATGAAGTTGTCGTCGACGAAGAAGAGCGAGCCGCGGGCGCCGAGGGCGCGCAGCGCCTCCAGCTCGGCCAGGATCTGCCCGGCCGGCTTCACCCGCGGCACCCGGCCGAAGATCTCGACGATGTCGCAGAACTCGCAGCTGAAGGGGCAGCCCCGGGAGGCCTGCAGCGACACGGTGGCGTAGCGCCGGAGGTCGAGCAGGTCGAAGCGGGGCACCGGCGAGAGCCGCAGGTCCGGCGGCGCCTCGCCCTCCGGCGACAGGAGCCGCGGCGCCGCGCCTGGCGGGTCCTCCAGGGCGCGCACCAGGGGCGCCAGCCGCCCCTCGGCCTCGCCCTGGAAGAGGTGGTCGGCCTCGGGGAAGGAGCCGGGGGAGGTGGTGGGCGCGGGGCCGCCCACCACGGTGCGCTTGCCGAGCGCGCGGGCCCGCCGCAGCACCTCGCACGCGCAGC
>JAJZTO010000003.1 GCA_021848865.1 Myxococcales bacterium | reverse complement strand
AAGGTTGCCTCGCGCTGCACCAGCTGGGCCTGCAGCTCGGCGAGCCGCCGCTGGCGGAACTCCTCCAGGTCCGCGAGCGCCCGGCGGCGCGCGTGCAGCGTGCTCTCCAGCCGGGTCAGGTCCTCGTCGGGGCGCACGACCACCGGGGCGGCGGCGGCGGGGCGCCGGGGGCCCACGCGGGGCCGCGACCGCTCCTTCCTCTCCACCTCCATCAGGGTGGTGTCGAGCTCGCGCTGCAGCTTGCTGGCGCGGACCTCCAGGAGGGCGACGGCCTCGCCGAGCACGGCGCTCTCCGAGGCGTGCCGGGCCTCGAGGAAGTTCTGCACGGCCGCCTCGACGATCTGGTACGCGATCTCGCGGTCCGGCCACTCGAAGACGACGGTGACCGTGCCTTCGGTGCTCACGTTCACCCAGAGCTTTCTCTCCAGGGTGTCGGCCAGGGCGTCGGCGATCTCCTCGCGGGAGGCCGCGTGCCCGGTGAGCTTCGCGAAGAACCAGGCCCGCAGCCGCCCGAGCGTGGACCGCGTCCTGAGGAAGTTGTCGACGAAATCGGTCTGCCGGATGAGGGAGATGAGGTTGTCGCGCCGCAGGATCGTCTCCCGCGCCGCGCGCGTGGGCGCGTCCCAGTCGGCTCCCCGCGCCAGGCTCGGGTTCGAGAGGGTGGACATCACCGGGTTGCGCAGCGCCAGGATCTCCGCCTGCACCTGGTAGATGTCGCGAAACACCAGGGCAGAGGCGGCAGCGGCCAGGGCCACGGCCACGAAGCACGCCGCAGCCAGGCGCCTGTGGCGCAGCGAGGCCCGCAGCACGAACCCGATGTCGTGGCGGAGCCCCTCGTAGTCGAGCACCGCGGAAGCCTCGCCGCCGCCGGAGTCCCGCTGGGGTGCGATGGGCTCTGTGGTCATCGCTCGGTTCCGGGCTGGGCCCGCGCCCATGGTGCGCGCCATCGCGCTCCCCGGGAAGGCTAGCACACTAGCGGTGGCGGCGTGGCGCCGCACGTCGCATGAAGGCGGGAGACCTCCTGGCGCCGAGCCGCCGCGGCGTGAGGTGGGGCGCGGCTGCCGGTGCTACATTCGCGGGTACGCCCGTGCCCGGCCTGCCCCCCGCCCAGCCCCACCTGACGCGCCCCGCCCCTTCGCGCCTCTTCCTGGTGGGGCTCCTGGCCGTGGCGGGGGCGACGATCGCGGCGGTGATGGCTTCCGCGCTCAGCCCCGCCCTGGCCGTCCTCCCGGTGGCGGCCGTCACCGTGGCCTGGGTCGCCTCGCGCGTCCCCCTCCGCTGGTCCGCGACGGCGCTCCTGCTGCTGTTGCTCGTGCCGGACGACCGGGTGGAGACGGTGGGCCAGTGGCGCTCGCCGCTGGCCGTGATCGGCGACGTCATCCACTACCGGCTCGACGCCATCGCCGGCGTCCCCGGCCTGGCCGTCACCGGGATGGAGGTGATCCTCGGGCTGCTGCTGGTGGTGTGGTTGCGCCGCCGGGTGGCCGGGGCGGCGATCGACGAGGCCGGCCAGGTGCCGGCGGCCGCGCCGCTGCGGACCTTCGTCCTTCTCTATGTCGCCGGCGTCCTCCTCGCCGAGGGATTCGGCCTGGCCCGCGGCCTCCCGGCAGTGCCCTGGAAGCTGCGCAACCTGCTGCACCCCATCGCGCTGGCGCTGCTGTTCCTGGCCGCATTCCGCGGCCCTCGCGACCACCGCCTCCTCGGGCGGGTGGTGGTCTTCGCCGCCGCCTTCAAGGCCGCGCTCGCCCTCGTCGTCCAGCGCATCGCCGTGGTCGAAACCGGCGGCATGTACGACTGGGCCACCAGCCACGGCGACAGCGTGCTCGCCTCCGTCGCGCTCTTCCTGGTGCTGGGCGACGCCGTCGCCCACCCCACGAGGCGGCGCCTGCTCCAGGCGACCCTGATCTCGGCGCTGCTCCTGGACGGAGCGGTGGCCAACAACCGGCGCATCTTCTGGGTGATGGTGATCCTCACGCTGGTCGTCGCCTACGCGGTGAGCCCGATGCGCGGATGGAAGCTGGGCCTGACCCGGTTCCTGGTCGTGGCCGCCCCGGTCGTCGCGCTCTACGTGGCGGTGGGATGGAACCGCAGTGGGGCACCGTTCGGGCCGGTCCAGACGCTGCGCGGGATCGTGGACTCCTCGGTCAACCGCTCCTCCTACTGGCGCGAGGTGGAGGACTGGAACATCGCCATGTCGATTCGGCAGGTGACCTGGACCGGCACCGGCCTGGGCGGCCAGTACACCGAGATCATGCCCAACGACGACATCAGCGGCAGCTACAAGGAGTACCGGGAGTGGCCGCACAACAACTTTCTCGGCCTGCTCCTTCTGCTCGGGCCCTTCGGCTTCACCGCGGTCTCGGCGCTGTCCGGGTTGGTGGTCTTCCTGGCATTCCGCTCGTTCCGGCGGGCCACGCACGTCGACGACAAGGTGGCGGCGTTCGGCTGCCTGGCGGCGGTGGTGGCCTGCCACGCGATGTCCTGGGGCGACCTCGGCAGCCACTTCCCCCAGTACAAGGTCTTCATGGCCCTGGCGATTGCGGTCGCCGCCAGGCTGGCGGTGGCGACGGGCGCCTGGCCCGCTCGCCGGGCCGGAGTGGGGGCGGCGCATCCCGGGAGGTGAGGGGCGTCGCCGTCCCGCGTCGAGGTGACGCGACGATCGCGTCCCTTCAGAGCCTGGTTGCGATCCCCCAGGGGCGCGCATACGCTGCGCGCGGATGCCAGGCGAGCCAGACGCCACCGTGAAGCCGGTGCCCGGACCGGACGCGCCGGCGCCGTCCATGGCGCCGTCGCACCCCGTCGCCAGGCCGGGGCCGGGCACGGAGCCGCGCTTCACCGGTCACCTCCCGGTGCTCGACGGGGTCCGCGGCCTCGCCATCCTGATGGTGCTGCTGCTCCACTTCATCGGCGGCATGGTCGTCACCAACCGCTTCGAGCGGGTCGTCGCCGGGGCGCTGAGCTACGGGTCCTATGGCGTCGAGCTGTTCTTCGTGCTCTCCGGCTTCCTCATCACCGGCATCCTCTACGAGGCGCGCAGCAAGCCGCACTACTTCCGGAACTTCTACATGCGGCGGGTGCTGCGCATCTTTCCCCTCTACTACGCGGTGCTGGCGCTGCTCTTCCTGGTGGCGCCGCACCTCTCCGTCCTTGCCGGGCCCGCGCTGGACTACCTGCGGGCGCGCCAGGCCTGGGCCTGGCTGTACGGCGTCAACGTCTTCATCGCCAGGCACGGTGAGTGGTCCCTGTCCTACCTCGATCATTTCTGGTCCCTGTCGGTCGAGGAGCACTTCTACGCGGTGTGGCCCCTGGTGGTCTGGGCGCTCGCCACGCGGCCCCGGACGCTGCTGACGGTGAGCCTGGCGGCGTCTGGCGGCGCCATGCTGGCCCGCTTCGCCGGCGTGGTGGCGGGGCTCAGCTGGTGGACCACCTACGTCCTCACCCCGTTCCGGCTCGACGGGCTGGCGCTGGGCGCCTTCCTGGCCGTGCTGGCGCGGCAGCCGGGGGGGCCGGTGGCCATCGTCCGCCTCCTGCCTCGGGTGGCGGGCGGCACGGGCGCCCTGCTGGCGGCGACCTTCGTCTGGACGCGTCTGGTGACCCGGGAGGGGCTGCGGTACGTGCTCCCAGTCCGCGCCTCGCTGTTCCTGGTGCTGCTGGCCTGCCTGCTGGTGTGGGCGCTGGTGGCGCCGGAGCGGGCGCCGGTCTCGCGCCTCTTCCGCAGCCGGGCGATGGCCTTCCTCGGCACCTACAGCTACGGCCTGTACGTGTACCACCACTTCATCTCCTACTACCTGACCTCCAACCGGACCGAGCTCCCGCTGGCCCGCTGGCTCGGCTCGCACTTCGGCGCGGTGCTGCTGCAGGCGGTTGCAGGTGCCGGAGTCTCGATCGCGGTGGCCTATGCCAGCTACGAGCTCTTCGAGAAGCGCTTCCTCGGGCTGAAGCGGCTCTTCGAGTCGCGCACCTAGGCGCGCCCGCCGCGCTCAACGCCAGGGGCCGTAGGTCCGCGCCAGGCAGGCGGCGTGGTCGAGGGGCGGGCTCCACCCCAGCCGCTCGCGCAGCTTCCGGTTCTCGAAGCGCAGCGGCTTGAGCCGGGACTCCAGGCGGTTGGGGACGAGGATGCTGGGCACCTTGGTGGCGCTGCGGAAGACGGTGGCGTAGGCGACCCGGACGGCGAGGATCGCGATGCGGTACGGGACCGGCAGGCGCCACCCACGCTCCCCGGTGCCGCGCTGGTACTCCCCGAGGTACCTCCAGATGCGCTCGCCCGGCCCGTCGATCACGTTGAAGGTCTCCCCGGCGGCTCGCGCCTCCCGGGCCGCGAGCGCGAAGGCGTCGGCGCAGTTCTCGACGTGCGTGAGCGGCATGCGGGTGCAGGGGCCGATGACCAGGTGGTGCCGGCCCAGGCGCTGGCCCAGGGCCGCCAGGTAGGCGTGGCCGCGCCCCCAGATGAAGCCCGGCCGGAGCACCGTGAGGGCGAGGCCGTTCCGTTCGCAGAGCCGCCGCGCCACCTTCTCCTGCCACCACTTGGCGATGGTGTATCCGTCGCGAGCGTACAGCTCCGGCACGGCGTGGAGCGGCGAATCCTCGTCCAGGGTCCCCCGGGTGCGGCCGAAGTCGTACACGGAAAAGCTGCTCGCCAGGACGACGCGCTTGCAGGGGGTGCGCGCCATCGCCTCGAGCAGCCGCTCGGTGCCCCCCACCGCCGCAGCGAACTGCAGGTCTTCGCCCCCCGAGACGGCGGCCGCCAGGTGGATCACGACCTCCACGCCGTCGAAGGCGGATTCCAGAGGCGCGGCCGCGCGCAGGTCGGCACGGACCACCTCCACCTCCTCCGGCCAGCCCAGCTCCTCCAGGCGCGCCGCCGGCCGCACCAGGGCGCGAACCCGGTCGCCGCGGGCCCGCAGGGCCGCGACCAGGTGGCGGCCCAGGAAGCCTCCCGCCCCCGTGACCAGGACCTTCACGGCCGGACCTCCCGCGGCTTGAGCGCGTCGACGAGGCGGTTCACCGCCAGCAGGTCCTCGAGCGGCACCGGGACCTCGGTGCCGGTCGCCAGGGCGCGGTAGGTGCGGGCCAGCAGCTCCCACAGCCCCTCGTAGGCGCCCGGTCCCTTGAACTTGCGGAGCAGGGTCCGGCGGGCGGCCCGGCGGATGGCGCGTCCCTCCTCCAGGGCGCTGAAGAACGGGCGCAGCGGCTTGGGGACCGGCCGGGGGCCGTCGAAGGTGAGGCGTGTCTCGAAGAGGTTGGCGCTGGCCTGCATCCGCTCGCCATAGACCCGCAGCCAGAAGGCGTCCGGCTGGGAGCAGGCGCTGAAGCCGAGGGAGGCCGTCCCGCGCTCCGCCTCGATCACGGCCCGGAACTCGTCGTACGGGAGGAGGGAGGGGCGGCGCTTGGCCCAGACCGCCTGCGCGCTCCGGTGGGGCCCGACGAACCGGTGCGCCAGCGACGCCAGGTGGGGGAGGAAGTCGGCGATGGCCCCGCCCGCCAGGCGGAGCGCTGGGTGGGGGCTGTTCGGATCGGCGAACCCCCCGGGGCCGAAGATGTCGAGGCAGATGAGCACCTCGACGTGGACCACCGGCCCGAGCTCGCCGGTGCCGACGCGGCGCCGGATCTCCAGCGGTGCCTGGTTGAAGACGTAGTTGTGGTCCTCCACGAGCGCGCGGCCCGCCTCGGCGGCCCGCCGCGCCAGGGTCTCCAGTTCGTCGAGCGTGGCGGTGGCCGGCTTCTCGACCACCACATGGGCCCCGGCGTCGAGCGCGTCCAGGGCGAGCCGGAAATGGGAGGGGGGCGGCGTGGTGACGTGGACCACGTCGGGTCGGACCCGCTCGAGCATGGATCGGTGGTCGGTGAACCAGGCGCGGGCACCGAAGCGCTCGGCGGTGGCCTCGGCCAGGGCCGGCGAGAGATCGCAGATCGCCGCGATCTCCACGCCGGGCAAGGTCCGCAGGCAGGCCAGGTGCTGCCGGGCGATCTGCCCGGCGCCGATGAGAGCTGCCTTCACGTCGTCTCCCCCTTGCCGGGGCCCGCGCCCGCCCCCGGCCGCCCCGCCGACAGGAGCACGGCCCCCCGCCGGCCGCAAGCCGCGCGCGCCTTCACGGCCGCGCGGCCCCGGCGGCGAGGATCTCCCGGAAGAAGCCCTCCAGCCGCTCCGCCGCGGCGCTCCAGGAGTACCGCTCCTCCGCCAGGCGGCGCCCGGCCTCGCCGAGCCGCGCCGCCAGGCCGGGGTCGTCGAGGAGGCGGACCACCGCGTCGGCAAAGTCCGCGGGCGCGTCGGCGACCAGGAGGTCCCGCCCCGGGACGGCGTCGAGCCCCTCGGCGCCCAGGGTGGTGGAGACGATCGCCTTCGCCATGGCCATGCCTTCGACGATCTTCAGCCGTGTCCCACTTCCCAGGCGCAGCGGGACCACCAGCGCGGCGGCCGCGGCCAGGTGCGGGCGCAGATCCGGGACCAGGCCGGTGACCTCGACCCGCGGCCCCGCCAGTGCCATGACCGAGGCCGGAGGACCTGCCCCGATGATCTTGCAGCGCGCGGCGGGCCGGGCGGCGGCGATGCGCGGCCAGATGTTCCGCAGGAAGTGGAGCACCCCGTCGGTGTTGGGCCAGGTGGAGAGCAGCCCGAAGAAGACCACCGTCCGGCCGTCCGGGGGCGGGTCGCCGGGGCGCGGGCGGAAGCGCTCCACGTCGGCGGCGTTGGGGATGACGGCGACGCGGGCCGTCGGAAGGGCCGCCCGGACGCGCCGCTCGTCGGCGGCGCTGCAGGTGTAGATGCCGTCGGTCGAGCCGAAGGCGGCGAACTCGTCCCCGCGGAGCTTGCGCCAGTTCACCGAGGCGTAGAGCCGCCGCGCCCAGGTGCCGTCGCCGGCGGCCACCTGCCGGACGATCTCGTGGGCGATGTCGTGCGCGTCGAGGACCACCACCGGAGATCGCTCACCCGCGGGTGCCCGCCGCAGCCGGTAGTGGGCGAGGTAGGGGAACTCCAGGTTCACGACGTCGAAGCGCCGCTGCCCGGCGATCCGGTCGATCGCCCGTTGCAGGGCCGGGATCGTGCATCGCAGCCGCTCGTAGCTGTGACGCGAAAGGGCCGAGCGCGCCTGGAGGAGGCGCTTGGAGAGGCCACTCGCGCCGCGGGGGTTGGGGACCAGGACCACCTCGCGGCAGTGCTCCCGCATCGCCCGCGCGCAGAGCGCGGCGTCGTCGTGGGGGTCGATCAGCGTGACTGCGCTGATCTCGTGCCGGCGCGCGAGGTTCGAGAGCAGGCCGTGCATCCGGGCCTCCGCCCCCGAGCGCGGCGGGCTCGTCGGCATGGGCGAGACGTAGAGGATCTGGAGTCGTTCGGGGCTCATGCCACCTCGCTCGGCCGGGGGCGCGCAGGCCGGCGACGGCACCACGGCGGTCCGGGATCGGGCACCGCACCGGGGAGGGCTCCCGCGCCCGCGGCCATCTTGTGCGCCCGAGGGCTCGCGGGCCATCCCCGGACCGAGCGACAGGCGGCCGCCTCCCCACGCCGGCACACTGCTGGTAGCCTTCCGCGTGGACGGGAGGACGGCGGACCGGCCATGTGCGGCATCGCGGGGATCATCGGGAAGGTCGACGAGGCCAACCGCGAGGCGCTTCGACGGATGAGCGCGGCCATGGTCCACCGCGGGCCGGACGGCAGCGGCACCTGGGAGTCGGCCCCGGACGGCGGCGGCTGGGGCGCGCTCCTGGCCCACCGGCGGCTGGCCATCCTCGACCTCTCCCCGGCCGGCGCCCAGCCCATGGTCGATCCGGTGAGCGGCCACGCCATCGTCTTCAACGGCGAGATATACAACTTCCACGAGCTGCGGGAGAGGCTGGGCGCGCGGGCCGCGGACCTTCGCTCCACCGGCGACACCGCGGTGATGCTGCGCTCCCTGGCCCTCCACGGACGCGACGCGCTCCCCTGGCTGCGCGGGATGTTCGCCTTCGCCGCATGGGATCCCGCGTCGCGCACCCTGCTGCTGGCCCGCGACCCGCTGGGCATCAAGCCTCTCTACCTCGCCCGGCGCCGCGACCCCGGCGGCAACTGGGCGCTGGCCTTCGCCTCGGAGCTGCGCGCCCTGCTCGCCTCCGGGCTGCTGGGCACGCCGCGCCTCGATCCGCGGGCGGTGGCCTCGGTGGCCTGGAACGGATTCGTGGTGGGGCCGGGGACGGCGGTCGAGGGCGTGGAGCTCCTGGAGCCGGGCCGCCTTCTGGAGGTGGACGGGCGCGGCGCGCCTCGGGAGGAGCGGGATTTCTGGACCATCCCGGGTGCGGCCCCGGAGCCGCCGGAAGACGAGGCCGGGCTGGCGCGCGTCCTGGAGGAAGGGCTGCGGCTCCACCTCGCCAGCGACGTGCCGCTGGCGGTCTTCCTCTCCGGCGGCGTGGACTCCTCGGCGGTCGCCAACCTGGCGCAGCGCGCGGCCTGCGCGCCCGTCCACACCTTCACGCTGGCCTTCGAGGAGCAGGAGCTGAACGAGGGGCCGGCGGCCCGCCGCATCGCGGCCGCCATCGGCACCCACCACCGGGAGGTGGTGCTCACCGAAGGTCACTTCGTCTCCCGCCTCGAGGCGGCGGTGGACGGCCTGGACCAGCCCACCTTCGACGGCTTGAACGCCTATTACATGTCCCTGGCCATCCGCGAGGCGGGCTTCACGGTGGCGCTGGTGGGCACGGGCGGTGACGAGCTCTTCGGGGGCTACTCCTCCTTCCGCGACCTCCCGGTGCTCCACCGGTGGCTCCGGCCCCTGCGCCGCCTCCCCCGCCGTCTTCCGGTTGCGGCGGCCCGGCTGGCCACCGCCGGGCTGCGGCGCTCCGGCGGGGCCGTTCCGCCCCAGACGCGCTGGGCCAAGCTGCCGGACATGATGGCGCGCGGCGACGACCTTCTCGGCCTCTACCAGATGGCCTACGCGCTCTTCCTCCCCGGCTTCCAGCGCGAGCTCCTCGGCTCGGAGGTGGCGGGCGCCCTGGTGGACGGGCTGCCCCCGCTCCAGCGCGCGCGGCTGGCCGCCGAGACCCGGCGGCGCGCGCCGCTCGCGGCCATCAGCGTGATGGAGCAGCGGCTCTTCCTGGGCGAGCGGCTGCTGCGCGACAACGACGCCGCCAGCATGGCCGCCTCCATCGAGCAGCGCGTCCCGCTGGTGGACCAGCTCCTCTTCGAGGCGGTCGACCGGCTGCCGGACGCGGCCCGCTACCGGCCGGTCGGCAAGAAGGGGATCCTCCGGCGGATCGGGCTGCGCGGCCTGGACCCGGCGCTCTTCGACCGGCCCAAGAGCGGATTCGTCCTGCCCTTCGACCGGTGGATCCGCGCCGGGCTTCGCGCCGAGATGGATCGGACGCTGCGCGATGCGCAGGCGGTGGCCGCGGCCGGGCTCGAGCCCGCCGCCGTGGCTCGACTCTGGCGGGCGTTCCTGGACGGTGCGCCCGGCCTGTACTGGTCGCGCGTCTGGGCGCTCTACGTCCTGGTCCGCTGGTGCCACCGGCACCGGGTGTTCCGGTGACCAGGCTCCGCTGGGCCGGCGCCGCGGCGGTGCTCCTGGGAAGCGCGGCGCTGGCCGCGGCCTTTCCCGGGGTGCGCCGGGCCGTCCGGGGCGCGGTCCGCGAGGTGCGCGCGGCGACGGTCCTGCGCGAGCGGGCAGCCCTCCCGCCCGAGGAGCCGCCGCTGGTCCGGCTGGCCGCGTCCCAGGTGGGCTACGGGCCGCGCCTGCGAAAGCGATTCACCTCGCCGAAGCCCTTCGCATCCTTCTCCGTGGTCGACGTGCCGGGCGGCTCGGTGGCCTTTCGCGGCGGAGCGCCGGTGCGCAGCGTGCCCACCGACGTCCTGGGCGCAGCACGGACCGCCTGGATCGGCGACTTCACCCCGCTCCACCGTTTCGGACGGTACCGGATCGTCGCCGACAACGGCCTCACCAGCCACCCCTTCGCCGTCGGGCCGGACGTCTTCGATGCGCCGGTCCTCGCGGTGGAGCGCGCCTTCTACTTCCAGCGGGCCTTCACCGCGGTGGACGCCCGCTACGCCCGGGGACCGTGGACCCACGCCAGCGACGCCGATCGGGCACCGCCCGGCGAGCGAGGCGGCTGGCACGACGCCGGCGACCTCTCCATCTACAACGCGTCGGCCACCACGGCGCTATCCTGGCTGCTCCAGGCGTGGCGCGACTTCGCCCCGGCCGCGGACGACACCGGCATCCCCGAGTCCGGCAACGGCGTGCCCGACCTGCTCGACGAGGCCCGCTGGGGACTCTCCTGGATGCTGTCGGTGCAGGAGCCGTCGGGCGGTTTCCGGAACACCACCTGCCAGGAGCGTTACGGACCGTACGGAACCAACTTCCCGGAGGGCGCGGCGCCCTACCGCAGCGGCGAGGTCGGCTCCGTCGCCACCGCCCGGGCCGTCGGGACCCTGGCACAGGCCGCGGCCGCCTTCCGCCCCTTCGACGGCGCGTTCGCGGCCGGGTGCCTGAGCGCAGCGCGCCGCGGATGGGCCTGGCTGGTGGCACACCCGGGCGAGGCCAGCGACGGGCCCACCTGCCCGGCGCTGCGCCAGGACGGCGACGTCCGGGCCGGCCGGGAGGCCCGAGCCTACGCGGCCGCCGGCCTGCTCCTCGCCACCGGCGAGCCACGCTTCCGCGAGGCCTTCGACGCCGACGTTCCCGCGGTGGACGCCGATCCCAGTTACCGGAGGACCGGGGTCCTCGCCGCGCTCCTGTACCTGCGCGCCGGCGGCGCCGATCCCGTCCGGCGGCAGGACCTCCGCGAGCGCCTCCTGCGCCAGGCCGACCGGGCCCGCGCCGACGGAGCGGCGCACCCGTTCGAGTGGGCTGGCCGTTACTTCTGGGGCTCCATCGCAGCCGGTTTCCACCGCTCCAATGCCTTTTCCGCGCGGGCCTGCCTGGAGGATCCGGTCGGGCGGCAGGCCGACTGCGAACAGGCGCTCGCCAGCGTCCACTACGCGCTCGGCCGGAACGCGCTGCACTTCGCCTATGTGAGCGGGCTGCCGGGCGTGACGCACGGGCGGGCCCGGGCGTTCCACCACTGGCTGGCGGCGCTTCGCGCCGAGCCGTTCCTCTTCCCCGGCCTGGTTGCCGGGGGCCCTTCGGCGTCGCCGGAGCCGGCCGATGCCTCCAACCCCTACGCCCGCCCGGTCCCGATGTGGGGCTACTGGGGCGATCCGGCGATGCCCCGCGACGGCTCCACGCCGCTGGACGCCCGCTACACGGACAACGACAGCTGGTCCACCAACGAGCTGGACGTCGACTGGCAGGGGGCGGCGCTCTACGCGCTCGCCTTCGCGCGCTGGTGGGCGGGGCGCGCGCCGGTCGCGCGGCCCGCCGTGCTAGAGTCGGCCCCCGGGGAGGCCCCGCCGTGAAGTCGCTGCTGCTGATGTCGGTGATGCTGGCCAGCGTGGCGATCCCGCTCGCCACCGCCCTGGACCGGAACCCGCGCCGGGGTCTGAAGCGCATGCTCCTCCTGCTCCTGGTCTTCAACCTCGCCTACGTGCTCTACCTGACGCGGTGGCACCCGGTCCTCTTCGTGCCCCACTGGTGAGGTGGCCGCCTCAGGCCGCGAGGTGGCGGCGGATCCGCTCGACGATGCGCCCGGCGGCGAGGCCGTCGCCGTAGGGGTTGCGTGCCGAGGCCATGGCCCGGTAGGCGGCGGGGTCGGTGAGCAGCCGGGCGGCGTGCTCCACGATCGCCGCGGCCCGCGGCCCGGTGAGGAGCGCGGTCCCGGCCTCCACCCCCTCGGGGCGCTCGGTGGTGTCGCGCATCACCAGGACCGGCTTGCCCAGCGAGGGCGCCTCCTCCTGCACGCCGCCCGAGTCGGTGAGAACGATGCGGCACCGCGACATGAGCGCCACGAAGGTCCGGTAGCCCTGGGGCGCGACCAGCCGCACGTTGGGGAGCCCGCCGAGCAGCCGATGGACGTGGCGCTGGACGTTGGGGTTCAGGTGCACCGGGTAGACGAAGCGGTGGTCGGGAAACCGGGCCGCCAGCGCGGCGATGGCCTCGCAGATCTGGTCGAAGCCCTCGCCGAAGTTCTCGCGGCGGTGGCCGGTGACCAGGACGAAGGGGACGCCGGACCCGTCGCGGCCGAGCAGCGCCGCCAGGTCCCGCTCGACCGCGGCGCGGATCCGCCCGTCGCGCTCCTGCAACTCCATCTCCATCCGCAGGGCGTCGATGACGGTGTTCCCGGTCACGGTGATGGCCTCGTCGGGGACGCCCTCGCGCCGCAGGGCCCTGCGCGCCGACTCGGTGGGCGCGAAGTGCAGTGTGACCAGCGGCGTGGCCAGCCGCCGGTTGACCTCCTCGGGGAAGGGGGACCAGATGTCGCCGGTCCTCAGCCCGGCCTCGACGTGACCGATGGGGATGCGCCGGTAGAAGCAGGCGAGCGCGGCCGCGAGCACGGTGGTGGTGTCGCCCTGGACCAGGGCCATGTCGGGGCGAGCGCTCTCCAGCCAGCGGTCGATCTTCTCCAGCAGGCGGGCGGTGAGGCCGGCCAGGGTCTGGTCGGGGCGCATGACGTCGAGGTCGGCGTCCACGGCGATGCCGAACTGGTCGATCACCTGCCGGAACATCTCCTTGTGCTGGCCGGTGGCCACCACCGTGCAGGCCAGGTCGGGAGCTTCCCGCAGCGACGCCACCACCGGAGCGAGCTTGATGGCCTCGGGCCGGGTGCCCATGAACACCAGGATGCTCCTGCGCGGGCCCTGCGACGGCGTGCTCACGGGCGGCCCTCCGGGGCGGCTGGCCGCCGCAGGCGACGCGCCAGCACCTCGCGCCCGGCGGCCCAGAGGAACTCGGCGTTGGTGGTCAGGTAGCGCTTCCAGAGCTTGCGGGGCTCCATGAGGAGGCGCCAGGCCCACTCCATCCCCGCCGCCTGGGCCCAGCGCGGGGCGCGGCGGACGTAGCCGGCCAGGACGTCGAAGCTGCCGCCCACCCCCACCATCACCGGCACGCCGAGCCGGTCCCGGTGCCGTTCGCAAAAGGACTCCTTGAACGGGCTGGGCATGCCGACGAAGAGGAGGTGCGGCGCGCGGCTCCGGATCTCCTCGACGACGGCGGCGTGCTCCGCCGGCCCGAAGTAGCCGTCTCGGAACCCCGCGACCACGAGCCCCGGGAAGCGTCCGGCGCACCCGGCGGCCAGGGCCGAGACCACCTCGGCCCGGGCGCCCAGGAAGTAGGCGGAGAGGCCCGCGCGTCCGCCGGCCTCGAGCAGGCGCGCCATGAGGTCCACGCCAGCCACGCGCCCGGGAACGGCGACGCCGGCGGCCCGCAGCGCCCACACGACCGACATGCCGTCGGCGACCACCAGGTCGGCGGCGTGGGTGGCGTTCCAGAGTTCCCGGTCGCGCCGCATCAGGCAGAGGTGGAAGGCGTTGGCGGTGACGACCACGTGCGGGCTCCGCGGGCCGCGGCACCACGCCAGGCAGCGCTCCACCGCGGCGGGCATGTCCACCAGGTCGAAGGTGAGGCCCATGAGCCCGGCGCGCGTGGAGGCGCTCAAGGTCCCGCCGATCCCGCGCCCGGATGGGCCGCCCGCCAGGCCGCCTCCTGGCGCGCGTCGAGCCGCCGGGTGGCGGCGCGCTTCCCGCGCACCAGGCAGTCCCGCTGGTAGGCCCGGAGGAAGCCGCGGAAGCCGGGGAGGTCGTAGCGCGGCGCGCGCCGGAGCGCGCTCGAGCCGTAGCCCCACAGCATGGCCGCGCTCCCCAGCACCGCCGGGTGCTCGAAGAGCCGGTAGGCCGCGCTCGCCAGGTAGTAGAGGGGCGACGTGCCCATGAAGTACTGCCCGAATCCGGCGCGGACCCGGCCGGTCCAGATGCCCTTCTGGCTCGCGCCTTGCGGGCGCAGGTGGAGGAAGCGCAGCGGTACCAGGTCCACGCTCTCCGCACGCCACCCGAGCATGCGAGCCCGGTGGCAATCGATCCCGTCCCACATCACCTGGCGCACGAAGCCCCCGATCTCCCGGAAGCACGCCGTCCGGTAGAACTTGGTCATGCCCACCGACATCTCGTCCCCGCAGACCTCCGGGACCAGCGACCCGTCGGTGGGGCGCTCGAACCAGGGCTTGCCGGAGGTGGTTCCGAGCCGGGGGTCGGCCTCCATGCGCTCCATGAGGAGCTCGAAGTACCTCGTCGGCAGATCGAGGTCCATGTCGAGCTTGCAGAGGTAGTCGAATCCGTCGAGGCCGACCGCGTCCAAGCCGGCGTAGAAGGCCTCGATGACGCCAGGCCCGACGCTGCGCCGGCCCCGGTCGGCGCGGCGCACCACGCGCAGCCACGGGAGCCTGCGGGCGTACGTTTCGAGGATGGCGGGCGTCTCGTCCGTCGAGCCGTCGTCCACCACCACCCAGAGCGCCGGCGTCACGCTCTGGGCCGCCACGCTGTCGAGCGTGTACCGGATGAACCGCGCCTCGTCGCGGCAGGGCGACACGAGGAGGTAGCGGCGCTTGGAATCCACGTTCTGCCCCCGTCCCGGCACGGCACGGCCAATCTGCATCTACCCACGAACGTCGAGCCTGTCGACTCCCAGGAGGCAGGGACTCTCGGTGGGCCATTTCGCTCGTGGTGATGGGGAGATGCAAGCGCCACGGCGGCGCGGGCGATGTGTGTTCCTGCCCACCTCCCGCTCCTTGACGCGCCTCGACGTACCGTGCTCCATTGTCACGCGATCGAGGGACGCGGGGTTCTTCGCATCGTCGCATCGCAGCCGCAGGAGACTCCCACATGGTTTCGAAGTCGAATACGGTTGGCGCCGTGATCTTCGCGCTGCTCGCGGCCGGCGCAGTGGCCTGCGGAGGCGCCACGGCCCCCGGGACCGGTGGCCCCCGGTCGCCGTCCGTCCAGATCGTGCCGCCTGCCGCGGTGGTCGCGCCCGGCGGCTCGGTGCCCTTCGCCGCCACGGTGACCGGGACCGTCGACACGCGGGTCACCTGGAAGGTTCTCGAGGCCGCCGGCGGCACCGTGGATGCCGCCGGCGCCTACCGGGCGCCGCCGGTGGTCGGCACCTACCACGTGGTGGCCACCAGCGTGGCCGACACCTCGCGGACCAGCACCGCCGCCGTGTCGGTGGTCCCGCCCTCACCGATCGACGCGAGCGGCTTCCTCTCCAGTGACCGGGCCACGACCTGGAACCCTGGCCTGATGGCGGTGGGCGGGATCCCGGTGCGCACCACGGTCTGCGCCACGGTCCAGGCCTCGGCCTACGGGAATGGCGCCAGCGACGCGACCGCCGGCATCCAGGCGGCCATCGACGGGTGCCCGGCCGGCCAGGTGGTCCAGCTCTCGGCGGGGACCTTCACCGTCAACGGCGGCCACGTCATCATGCTCAACAAGGGGATCACGCTGCGCGGCGCCGGCGCCGCCGCGACGACCCTCCAGAAGACCGACGGCGCAAAGCCCGGCACCGAGGCCACCGGCCCGGCCCCCTCGCCCATCGTCATCGTGGGCCCGGCGCTGTGGTCCACGAACGGGACCGCCACCAGCGTGACCCGCTCGACCAACCTGACGGCCGACGGCGTCAAGGGCGCGACCTCCGTCACCGTTGCCAGCGCCGCCGGGTTCAGCGCGGGTCAGTACGTCCTCCTCGACGAGCTCTCGGGGGCCTCCTGGCAGACCGATCCGGCGGGACGCGGGCAGATCTGGGCCGCCCCGGACTGGCGCGTGGTGTGGCAGCGGCACAACCCCGCGCAGGGGACCGACGATCCCTTCCCCGACGCCTTCGGCTGGTTCTGCCGTCCCGACCGCCCGACCAGCGAGGTCAAGCAGGTCGCCTCCGTCAGCGGGAACACCGTGACCTTCACCACGCCGATCCACATCAGCTACCGGGCCTCGCACACCGCGCAGCTCTCCGGCTACGGATACGACCACGTGCGACGGGCCGGCATCGAGAACCTCAAGGTCATCGGCGGCGACCAGGGGAACATCCGGTTCCAGTGGGCCGCCGAGAGCTGGGCCAAGGGCATCGAGAACACGGTCTGGCACGACGAGGGCTTTGCCGTCGACAACTCGTTCCGGATCGAGATCCGGGACTCCTACGTGCACGACGCCGCCTGGGCCCAGCCGGGCGGCGCCGGGTACGCGATCAGCCTCTCCACCGGATCCTCGGAGGCTCTCATCGAGAACAACATCTCGATCAAGGCGAACAAGGTGATGGTGGCGCGCTGTTCCGGTGCCGCCTCGGTGTTCGGCTACAACTACGTGGACGACGGCTACATCAACACCAACACCGCCTGGATCGAGATCGGCCTCAACGCGTCGCACATGGTCGGGCCCCACCACGTCCTCTTCGAGGGGAACTACGGCTTCAACTGGGACTCCGACAAGACCCACGGCAACTCCATCTACCACACCATCTTCCGGAACCAGCTGCGGGGCGTGCGGCGTGACTTCGGCGACACGGTCGCGAGCGGCCACGGCCCGCTGCGGTGCGCGGGGGCGGGCTACTACTCCTACTGGCACAGCTTCGTCGGGAACGTCCTCGGCGCTCCTGGCCAGATGGCCGGCTGGAGCTACGAGGCCACCAGCATGGACACCCCGGCCATCTGGCTGCTCGGCTGGGACGACTGGGCCCCGTATCCCATGGATGCGCGCGTCGCGAGCACCGCGCTGCGCCACGGCAACTTCGACTACGTCACCAACTCGACCAGGTGGGATCCCGCCATCCCGGACCACTCCCTGCCCAACTCGCTCTATCTCACGGTCAAGCCCGCCTTCTTCGGGAGCAACCCCTGGCCCTGGGTCGATCCGATCGCGGGGGTCGTCTACACCCTGCCGGCCAAGGCGCGCTACGACGCCGGGACGCCCTTCGCCTCGCCCTGAGCCGCGGCTGGCGCGCCGGCCCCGGCCGGCGTCGGCCGGGGCTCAGCCGGCGGTTCGCCCGGGCCACCGCAGGTCGCACCGAAGTCCCCACTGCCAGGTGGTGGGGAGGGGGGCCTCGGCCTCCTGGTAGGCACCGCGCAGCGACAGGCCGATCTCCCACCGGTCGCGGCGAATGGTGGCCCCCAGGTCCGCGGCGACGACGCTCGGCCCGGTTCGCGACGGGTCCATCGCGGTCGCCGCCGACACGCCCATGTCCAATTGGACGTCCTGGCGAGGGTTCCATCCGATGCCGGCCAGGCCCGAGAGTCGCTGGCGGACGCGGGCGACGTAGGGATCGACGAAGGGCGCGTAGGTCGCGGCGACGCGGAGGCCCACTCCCCGCCCGCCGGTGGGGGCGGCGCGCGAGAAGGTCGCACCGGCCGATGGCGCCACCCGGCCGAGCGGGCCCGACGCGACCGTCGAGGTGGTGTCCACCATCGTCGCCACCGCCCCCGCGGAGACCGACAGGGCGTCGTCGTCGCCGCGTCGCTCCCAGCGCGTGGACAGCGTCGCGAGATCGATGCGGTCCGTGGACCCGACCTCGGTGCGGCTGCCTCCTGCACGGAGCGCGACGGTGTCGAGGCGAGCGGCCGCCAGCGAGGCGTAGGCTTCGGCCGACCAGACCTGGCGGAGCGGGAAGATCTGGCGGTCGGCCTCGCTGGAGCCCCCGCTGCGCGAGCCGCCCGCCGTCCCGCCGATCGTCACCGACCGGGTGGCGCGCCAGTCGAGGCCCGCCTGCGCGGACAGGGTGGTGGTCCGGCCGGTGCGCACCCCGGCGTACGGATCGAGGGGTGGGGGCGCAGATGCGCCGGGCTGGCCGGGCTGCGGAGCCGTCGGCGCGACGTCGCCCGGAGCGTAGGCCTGGGCCAGCGCCGACGTGGACTGGCGCCCCCCGGCGGCTCCCAAGGAGAGGCCGAGGGTGAGCCGCTCGCTGGCGCGCCAGGCGGTGGCGGCGGTTCCGTCGAGGTACCCGGCGACCGAGTGGACCGCCGCGCCACCCGCGGGGCCCGCCAGCATCAGGCATCGGGCGACCAGTGACGTCGCGACGGAAAGCCGGGGATCGACCTGCGCCGCGAGCCGCACGGAAGGTGTCAGCTCGTACGGCACCGGCGCGAAGGCGCGCTGGCCGGGAGGACCACCGTCGAGGCCGCGGGCTTCGGCCCGCAGTCCGAGTTCCAGGGTGGCGTTCATCCCCAGCGCGGCGGCGAGCAGCTGGGCGGCCGCGGCCGGGAACACGGGTCACTCCACCACGACGGTGTCGCCCGCCCGGAGCGCGAACTTCGTCGCGCTGCCCTCCAGCCGCGTGAGGGCGCCGTAGCGGAACCGGATCCGGACCGGTGCCGGATCGGTCCGGACGACGAACACGCGGTCGCGGGCGGCGAACGGGGTGAGCCCGCCCGCGGCGGCCAGGGCCTGGAGCACGGAGCCGTCCTGCTCGATGGCGTAGCGCCCGGGCCGGACCACCTCGCCGAGCACGTAGACCTCGACCGGCCGCGCCTCCTCGAGGACCACGGTGGTCACCGGGCTGACGACGAAGTCCTTCAGCCGCTTCTCCACCTGGCGGGCCAGCGCGGTGGTGGTGAGGCCCGCGGCCTGGATGTCGTTCACGAAGGGGAGGGTGATCTTCCCGTCGCCGCGGACGCGCATGCGCCCACCCATGCTCTCCTGGTTGTAGACGCGAACCGAGACCAGGTCGCCCGGCGCGAGCACGTAGTCCCGGTCCGCGGTCCGGGGTGGCTGGACGTAGCTGTCGACCCAGGTGTAGCTGCCCGAGGCCGTGGAGCAACCGGCGACGGTCAGGGCGGACAGCGCGGCCACCGCGATGGAGCGTCCGAACGTCATCCCCACCTCCTCGGTCCGGGACCCCCGCAAGCGAACGGCGACCTGACGCGAACCCTAGCGCGGGCCCGTGCCGGCCGTCACTACCATTCCCACGTGTCGGAGATCCCGGACGGGCTCGCGCGCCCCCGTCACGCCGCGAGCCCGCCGAGCAGGTGCGGGTGCACCAGCCCGTTCGACGCCACGCACCGCCCGCCGCCGATGGTCTCCCGCCCCTCGAAGTCGGTGAACCGCCCCCCCGCCTCCTCCACCAGCACCTGGAGCGGCGCGAGGTCCCAGACCTGCACGCCGGCCTCGATCCAGGCCTCGGCGCGCCCGGTGAGGACCATCGCCGCGCCGGCGAGGTCGCCGTGGCACCGCGCCGACGCGGCGGAGCGCGCCAGCTCGACGACGCGCGGGCCGATGGGCGGGGCGAGGAGGAAGCGCATCTCCCCGATGGACAGCGTGGCCTCGGACCAGTCGGCGATGCCGGAGACGCGCAGCCGCGCCGGCGTCGCGGTGCCGGAGCGCAGCCAGCAGCCGAGCCCCCGCGCCGCCCAGTAGGTCTCGCCCAGGGCCGGGAGGGCCATGGCGCCGGCGACCACCGTGCCGCCGTGCTCCAGCGCCACCAGCGGTCCCCAGAAGCTCCCTCCCCGGGTGAAGCCCCTGGTCCCGTCGATGGGGTCGACGATCCAGCGTGCCGCCGCGTCGCCGGCGTGCGCACCGGACTCCTCGCCGAGGACGGCGTGGTCCGGGAAGGCGGCGCGGATCGCGGCCAGCGCGGCCGCCTCCGCCTCCCGGTCCGCGGCGGTCACGGGCGTCCGGTCCGGCTTCACCTCGACCCGGATCCCGGTCCGGAAATGGCGCAGCGCCGCGGCCGAGGCCGCCTCCACGGCGCGGCGGGCCGTTTCCAGGGCGAGGGCCAGGTCGAGGTCGGGCATGCCGGCAATGTACCCGACCTCGGCGCCGACCTCACCTCGGCCGGAAACGACGACGGCCGCCCGTCTCCGGGCGGCCGCCAGGCGCGGCGGGAAGCCGCGGCGGGGGACGAGCCTCCGCCCTACTTCTTCGGCCGCATGTCGCCGGTCTGCAGGTACCGGTTGTGGAACGAGAAGGCCTCCGTGAACATGTGCGGCGAGTGGAGGCCGGCGCTGGGGCTCTTCATGGCGCGCTTCACGTAGTCCCAGAGGATGGGCCGGTACTCCGGGGCGGCGCACTTCTCGATGATCTCCTTCGCCTTCTCCTTGGGGCTGCGGCCGCGGAGGTCGGCGAAGCCGTACTCGGTGACGATGCCGGAGACGTCGTGCTCGGTGTGGTCGATGTGCGAGGCGAAGGGCACGATGGCGGAGATCTTCCCGTCCTTGGCGGTCGCCGGGGACATGAAGATGGTGTAGGCCGAGTTGCGGGCGAAGTCGCCCGACCCGCCGATGCCGTTCTCGATGCCCTTGCCGGCGATGTGGGTCGAGTTCACGTGGCCGTAGATGTCGGCCTCGACGAACCCGTTCATGGCGATGCAGCCCAGCCGCCGGATGACCTCCGGGTTGTTGGAGATCTCCTGCGGCCGCAGGATGATCTGCTTGCGGTACTGGTCGATCTTCTTGTTGAAGCGGACCTGCCCCTCGGGCGAGACCGAGAAGGCGGTGGCGGAGGCGGCCACCAGCTTGCCCGAGTCGAGCATGTCGAGCATGCCGTCCTGGATCACCTCGGTGTAGCTGAGCATCCGGTCGAAGGGCCCCTCGTTGAGGCCCACCAGCACCGCGTTGGCGATGTTGCCCACGCCCGACTGCAGCGGCGTGAGGTGCTTCGAGACCCGGCCCGCCTTCACCTCACCCTGGAAGAAATCCATGATGTGGCCGGCGATCTTCTTGTGGATCTCCTCGGGGGCCTTGAAGGGCGCGTTGCGGTCCGGGTTGTCGGTCTCGACGACCGCCACGACCTTGGAGAGGTCGAACTTCCAGACCTTGGAGCCCTTGCGGTCGTCGGCGGCCAGGATGGGGATGGGCTGCCGCTGCCCGTGCACCGAGTTCACCGAGATGATGTCGTGCATGCCCTCGAGCCGCTCGTCCTGCCAGCTGTTCACCTCGAGGATGATCTTGTCGGCGTGCTCGAAGTAGACGTTGTTGGCGCCGCAGGAGGAGGAGGGGATGGCGGTGCCGTCCTCGAGGATCTTCGTCACCTCGATGAGCGCGAAGTCGATGTTGTTCTTGCCCTTGCCGTAGTAGCCGTACCGGACCAGCGTGCCGGCGTGCGAGAGGTGCATGTCCTGGTACTCGATGAGCCCGGCGTTGATCTTCTCGCGGGTGGCGGCGTCGCCCTGGTAGGGGAAGCGGAAGCGCTGCGCCTCCACGATGCTCATCATCGTGTCCTGCTCCGGGCCGGTGGAGGCGCCGGTGAGGACGTCGAGCTTCAGCGCCTTGCCCTTGAGCCGCTCGTCCAGCGCCCGCTTGGCGAGCGCGATGGGGACGGCCTTGGGGTAGCCGGCGCCGGTGAAGCCGGACATGCCGACGACGGCGCCGTTGGGGATCAGCGCCGCGGCTGCCTCGGCGGGCATGATCTTGCTCTGGAGCTGCTTGTTCAGGACGCGGTTACCGGCCATGGAAGGGGTCTCCTCGGGCAGGGATACACTGCGAGTAGTCGTTCGGGACGATTCCTGGAGCTGCGCGGGGTCCGGAGAATACCCCGGATAGGGCCTGCGAGGAAAGCGAAGGCCGCGTGAAAAGCCGCGCCAGGCCGATGCGCCATGACGCGTCGCGACGCGCGTCAACCCAGCAGGATGTCTAGGGCCGAGAGGTGCTCGACGAGACGGCCGCCCCGCCATTCGGGGGAGAGGCAAACGGTCGCGCCCTGCTCGGCGAGCGCCCCCTGCTGGGCGAGCCACTCGAAGGCGTTCTCCAGCGTGGCCCGGGAGAGCGCCTCGACGTGATCGAGCCGCCGCGCGTGCCACGCGGCGCGGCCGCGCTCCAGCGCCAGCTTCACCAGGGCCCTGCGCTCGCGCGGCTCGTCGCCCGGGAAGGCGGCGAGCAGCGCGTCGGCGGCGACCCGGTAGGCCTCGAGGTAGGCGCGGGTCAGGCCCGCCAGGAACTCGAGCCGGCCGCGCTCGGCCCCCACCGAGAGCCCGCCGCCCTCGCGCCGGGCCGCCCCCAGCCGCTCCAGGGCGGCGACCTGCTCGTCGAAGATCCCGTCGAACCCGGCGTCGGCGCGGTAGACGAACTCCAGCTTGAAGAGCCGGGAGAGGAACAGGGCCCGGTCCTTCACCGCCTCCTCCGGTGCCCAGGGGCCGCAGGCCCGGAGCGCCGCCGCCGCCAGCGAGAGGGCGACGTAGCGGTGCAGGACGGCGTTGCGGTGGAAGTCGAGCAGCGTCCGGCGCTCCTCCGGGACGACGTAGACGGCCTCGCCGGCCTCCTCCTCCACCTGCACCAGCCCCTCGTCCACCAGCCGGGCCAGGGCGTCGGCCAGCGCGCCGGGCCGGCGCGGATCGGCCGGGACCCCCGCCAGGCCGCGCCCCAGCCGGGCGCCGCCCGCCTCCGCCAGCCGGTGCAGCAGCTCCAGCCGCTCCGCCAGCTCCGCGGCGCCGGTGCCGCGCCGCCGGTGGGAGAGCAGCGCCGCCGCCAGGAGCCCCACCGCGGTGGTGGTGAGGGCCTCGCCGATGCCCCAGGCCACGCGGTTGGCGAGCGCCTGGACCAGCTCGCGCTTGGGCCCGGCCCCGCCTCCCTCCCGCGCCCGCGGGCCGAGCGGCGCCTCCGGCGAGGCCATCACCTCGTCGGGCGCCAGCTCCCGCGCGCCCGGCCCGAGCCGCCGCCGCGCCAGCTCCCGCAGCGAGACCGGTTCGTGGAACTGCACGTAGATCCGCCCGAACTTGCGCCCCAGGACCTCGCGGGCGCGCCACAGGCCGCGCAGGTCCTCCTTGCGCTTCTCGCCGCCGGCCAGCTCCCGGGCGTAGCTGCCCGCCTCCATGAGCTTCTCGTAGTCCACCGCCATGGGGACGAAGAGGACGTCCTCGGCGGCCCCCTCCAGCCAGGCGTCCACCTCCATGGAGAAGAGGCCGGTCTTCGGGGAGAGCAGCTTCCCGGTCCGGCTGCGGCTCCCCTCCAGGAAGAACTCCTGGGGAAAGCGGTCGCGGAGCAGCTGCTTCACGTAGGCCCGCAGCACCGCGGTGTAGACCCGGTCCCCCTTCACGGTGCGCCGGATGAAGAAGGCCCCGCCCATGCGGGCGATCCACCCGAAGGGCCAGAAGGCCAGGTTGATCCCGGCGGCGATGTGGGGCGGCGTGAGGCCGTTCTCGTAGAACAGCCAGGAGACGGCCAGGTAGTCGACGTGGCTCTTGTGGCTGGGGCAGAGCACCAGCGGCGCGACGGCGGCGGCCCGCTTGACCCGCTCCAGCCCGGCCTCGTCCACCTCCACCGACTCGTAGAGATC